>NZ_JBCOJC010000019.1:0-47822 GCF_040925905.1 Enterococcus sp. 2201sp1_2201st1_C11_2201SCRN_220225 | reverse complement strand
AGACTATTTGCAAAAGGCTATCAATAGCTACGAACATCCGATTTTAGCAGCCAACGTCTTGGGCGAAAACGGTCGTCCATACTTTGGCCAGCCCTATGTGATTATTGAAAAAGCAGGAGTAAAAGTGGCGATTTTGGGCGTTGTCACTCAGTATATTCCTCATTGGGAACAACCCGCCCATATTGAAGGGCTTCATTTCCAAAGTTTGGTGGAAACAGCACAGCAGTATGTACCAAAATTGCGGGAGCTAGCGGATGTAGTGATTGTGGCTTACCATGGCGGTTTTGAGCGCGACTTAAAAACAGGAGAGCCTACTGAATTGCTTACGGGAGAAAATGAAGCTTATGAGCTCCTTCAGAGTGTTTCAGGCATTGATGCCTTGATTACCGGGCATCAACATCGAGAAATCGCTGGCATCGTTAACGGTGTCCCTGTGATTCAGCCGGGATCTTTTGGCCGTTTTGTAGGGGAAATTGTTTTAGATGTGGAAAAAATTGACGATGGGATGAAAGTCACTGGAGCCAGTGCCAGCATTCATCCGGTGGCAGATTGCCAACCAGATACTGCCATTTTAGCCAGTGTAGCCGATTTAAATCAGGCTTTAGAAACTTGGCTAGATCAACCAGTGGGACGAGTGGAAGGGGATATGCGCATTGCGGATTCGATGCAAGCTCGCTTAAAGGAACATCCTTACGTGGAATTTATTAATAAAGTCCAAATGGAAGCTAGCGGGGCACCAATTTCCGGCACTGCTTTGTTCAATAACGAGGGCAAAGGCTTTGATGAAACCATCACCATGCGCAATATCATTACCAACTATATCTATCCGAATACTTTGGCTGTCTCCCGCATTACCGGAGCTGATTTACGTCAAGCGCTAGAACAGACCGCCAATTACCTAGCTTTGGATGAAGAGAACCAGATCATCTTCAACCCGCGTTTTATCAAACCGAAACCTCAGTATTACAATTACGATATGTATGAAGGGGTAGATTATACCTTGGACTTACGCCAACCTGTGGGCGCTCGGGTAACTCGTTTGGAATTTTCGGGCAAACCAGTAGCAGATACGGACAGCTTAGAAGTGGTTGTTAACCAATATCGAGCAGTGGGTGGGGGCAATTACGCCATGTTCACTCCAGAAAAAATTGAGCGGGAAGTCCAAATTGACATGACGGAGCTGATTGCTGATTATTTACGCCGTCATCCCGTGATTCAAGCAACGGTAAATGAGAACTTTCAAATTTTACCTCAGTCGAAAAAACAATAGTTGGAGATTTCATCAAAAAGGCTCTGAATATTTATGGAAAACCGATGAAAGAAAGCGATAAATTGCGGGATTTTGCTAATACTAAAGAATCTGTAAAGTCCAAGTAAGATTTCTCTTACAATGATGAATTTTGGTAGCTTTTTAAGTGGGAAGTGAGTATACTCCTTTGGTAATGAGGCATGACTGTTTGAGGAGACAGCGTGTCTGGAGAAAGGAAGTGTAGACGTTGGATTGGCAGACGCTTTTTGCCCTTGTTGCAGAAAACTGTAACAAAGAGGTACCGATCGAAATCGATCACGACTTGTGTTATGTCTATCGAACGCAGAAAAAAGGGTTCCCCTTCAAATCTGTAACGACTTGTCAAAAAACTGCATTCGCCAAAGCTGAGTTACATGAGATTGTTGAGTTTTTGAACACTCATGGCTATCGCGCGAATATTAAAGAAGAAGTAAAAGCTTAATTTGGGATAAAGAAAAGCCATCTGGCAATTGCCAGGTGGTTTTTTACGGTCAGTCTCCCCCTTCCCTAGCTTTAATCTCTTGGCTTTCGTATAATGGGAGACAGTAAAGAAAAAAGCGAGGCAGATTATGATTGGATTGCTCTATTTTATCATTATTATTTTCGCCAATACCATTGGCGCTATTTCTGGTATGGGAGGGGGCGTGTTAATTAAGCCCTTACTTGATGCCATTGGGGCAGATTCGGTGCCGGCGATTACGTTTTATTCCACGGTGGCAGTCTTTACCATGTCCATCGTTTCCACGTTGCGCCAGCGAAAAAATATGACCATTGATTATGCTGTGGCGGGTTTGGTTTCTTTAGGAGCAGTCCTGGGGGGCATCGGTGGGAATGTAACCTTTGAGGTGTTGTTGCAATTTTTTACAAATGAAAAATCGGTGCAGTTGATTCAAATCTTGTTGACGATTTTGACTATTGGTTTTTCTTATATCGTTTCTGGCAGTCAGTGGCGCTTAGGATTAAAAGGACGTCATTGGTATGTGGTCGTCGGTTTACTTTTAGGCTTTTTGGCCAGTTTACTCGGTATCGGTGGTGGGCCGATTAACGTGGCGCTACTTTTGTTGTGCTTTGGGATGGATATGAAAGCCGCTACGGTGTATTCCATTATTACGATTTTCTTTTCTCAGTTGGCAAAGATTTTGACCATTAGCACCACCACGGGCTTTGCTCGCTATGATTTACACATGCTTTATTATGTGATTCCGGCGGCGATTATTGGTGGCTTTTTAGGAGCTTTTGCCAGCGGGCGGCTAAAAGAGGACAGTGTGCGCCGGGTTTACCAGTTGGTCTTGTTGTTAGTCTTATGTATCAATGGGTATAACGGCATTCAAATCTTATTTTTCTAGGAGAAGAGAGTCATGGAAAAAAGGAAACGTCGCTTAATAAAAGGCGACCAAGGTCTATTATTACCTTTATCAGCAGAATTTGTGGATACTTTGCATTTGACAGAAGGCGCCATTGTGGAAATTGATGAAGAACGTCTCGCCCAAGCAATGAAAGAATTATCCCAAGAAGATATTTTGCAAGAAGTGCTAAACCGAGCGTTAATAAGGGATGAACAGGAGGAATCTGGAAAATGAAGATCCGTCAGGCAACTACCCAAGATTATCCCGCAATTGGGGATTTGATCACTCAGGCTTTTAAAACCGCGCGTATTTCCCATGGTGGTGAGGCAGAATTTGTAGCAAAATTTCGTCTAAGGGATGATTTTCAGCCAGAACTAGAACTAGTGGCAGAAAGCGACGGGCGAATTGTAGGACATGTCTTATTGGCAAAAGTACCTTTAGGAGAAGCTGAGTCCTCAGCAAATCGTTTATTAGCTCCGTTATCGGTGGCTTTTCATTATCGCAATCAAGGCATTGGGACCAAACTGTTAGCCCAAGCTTTTGAAAATGCTCGCAAGGTCACCAACCAAAGCTTTGTGATGGTTCCCAATCAGGGGGACAAGCTAGATATCAGCGTACCGGATTTGCGGGTTTACCAAAAAGGCCACAATCTATTAGAAGCTTGCCAAGTAGGCATAGAAGTATTGCCGCTGCCTAACTCATCTGCAAAAAGGAGTTTGGAACATGTACAAGGAACAATTTGAAGCGTTACACTTAAATGTGGTGGAATTGCCAGTGGAAATGGAAGAAGGCCTGCCGGTGTACCGCGGCTTTATTCGAGAGCTCCCTTTTTTGGCTGGTTCTGGTTATTCATTACAAGAACTCTATCGTCAGCTAGCAGAAGCATATCAGCGTTACTGGGAACAACAAGTGGCAGAAAAAGAAGAGCAAGAAGCAGCCGAACAGACCACCGCGCTACTTTCTTATGAAGATATTTTGAAATACTACGATGGAGAAACGTTTGATGGCTTCGCTATTTCTACAGAAGAGGAGGAATAGTTTCTTTACGTCAGTCGTTGTTATTGAGCAGTGTTTGGATAAGTCTATCCAAGCACTGCTTTTTGCTTAATCAAAAAGTGTGAGCATATTAGTTGAGACAAAAGAGTAAATAGTGTATCTTACATTTTGTAAGTAAAAACAAATTAACGAATAGAAAAAGGAGCACAACACCCATGAGTAATATTTTAGTCGTAAAAGCCAATAACCGCCCAGACGGAGTTTCTACAGAAATGTACAACGTGTTTATGGAAAACATTGATCAAACCAAAAATAATGTAACTACTTTTGATGTCTTTGCCCAAGAAATGCCCTATATCGGCCAAGACTTATTTAATGCTTTTGCAAAAAGCACAGAAAGCGAAGAATTAACTGAAAAAGAAGCTACTTTAATGGCAGTTCGCCAAGAAGCTATGGATAAAGTCGCAGCCGCTGATACCATCGTCTTTGCTTTCCCAATGTGGAATTTATCGATTCCAGCAGCATTGCATACTTTTATTGATTATATCTTCCAAGCTGGTTTCACTTTCTCTTACAATGCAGACGGCTCCATGAACCAATTGTTAAAAGATAAGAAAGTTATTTTGTTAAACGCCCGTGGTGGCATTTACTCTGGTGATGCCAGTGTGATGGAAAATTCCGTAACTTATATGGAAAAAGTCTTCGGCGGCATGTTTGGGATGGATATTACCGATGAAGTCATCATTGAAGGCCATAATGCGGACCCATCAAAAACAGAAGCCATTGTAACAGCTGGACTTCAAAAAGTAGCAGAGTTGGCAAAAAGCTTGGCGTAAGTAGCCGATTGCCATGAATTAATGAAGATCCTGACAAAAGTTGGGATCTTTTTTATCGTAAGAAAAGCCAAAGGAGGTCAAATCATCCCCGAATGATTTGACCTCCTTTGGCTTTTAAGTATGTTATAAGTTGGATTCCGTTAGCTGCAAGTGTTTAATAGCCAGAAAATGTTGTAAGTTTAAGACTAAGCCTCCTAATAAAGTGGCTTTTTCCTGTAAAAGGCTATTACGAAGCGTAACTTTTTTTGAGAAATGATTATGCAAAGATTCTTTTAATAAAGGAATCATTTCAGGGATTTCCCAATATAATGAGCTGTTTAAAACAATTACTTCGGGATCGTAATGGGCAATCAAATTGTTAATGCCGATACTTAAATAGCGGACATTTTCAGCGACTACTGCTAAGGCATCTGCATCTTGATTGCGATAATATTCCCGTAAGATAATGGCGTTTACGTAGTCCATGGATTTAATCTCAGCAAAATGATCAAAGCAGACCATATTCGCCGCGTACATTTCCAAACAGCCATGGTTGCCGCAGCGACAAGGAGTTCCATCCAAAACGACAATTTGGTGGCCGATTTCTCCGGCTGTTCCATGGGAGCCTACTTGCAGCCGGCCATTTTGGACAATCCCAGCACCAATCCCACTGTGCATATTAACACAGATGAGACTAGAAGAAGTGGAAGTAAAGGTATATTCTCCAAGAGCTGAAAGATTGGCTTCGTTTTCAAAATAAATGGGGTAGCTGGTAAGGCTTTCGGCAATTTTACGAAACGGAATCTGATCTAAATTGTAATGCGGGGTAAAGAGAATGTCTCCTTGGAAAACAGGACCGTGGACGGCAATTACTACACCGATAACCCCATAAACGGTTTTAGGAATTACTGATTCAAAAGTTGAGAAGATTTCTGAAAAATAGGTTTTAATTGTATCTTCGTTTAAAGGGATGGGTTTTTCTTTGACAGTTGCGATTTCGCTACCATCTAAATAGCTTAAAAGACCATTGACGTAGTTATAGCCAACATCAATGGAGATGGAAAGTCCAGCTTTTTCATTAAATTGGAGATTGATTGGTTTGCGGCCACCGACATTACTGGATTCGCCAATACCGGTCTCAATTACTAGCTGATCATCGATTAATTTTTTGACAATGCCAGAAACCGTAGCCTTCGTTAGGCCAGTTAAACTCGCTAAATCAGCCCGGGAAAGGTTACTGCGGTTCATTATGTATTCTAAGCATAGTGTTTCGTTCGCTGTGCGAGGTGTATATATTTTTTGGCTCATATGGCTATGATTCCTTTTCGTTAATTTAGTTGGTTAATTTACTTATTTCATTGTAGTCGTTTTCCTTGGGTTTTGCCAGCTTTTTTTATCCACTCTATTCTTAATAGGCTATTGTTTTATTCAGCTAACGTGGAATTAGAATATTTTTTTATTTTTTTCTCTTGACCTTTCTTGTGGAAACGAATACAATAACCTCATAGAGTTAGTTCGTAAAAAGAACGAACTAATAAAAAGCATTTAAATTTAGGAGGAATTACCAATGAGTTATTTTCCAGAGGTAGCAAAAATTCAATATGAAGGAACCAAAACTAAGAATCCATTTGCTTTTCGTCACTATAATCCAGAAGAAGTAGTAGCCGGGAAAACCATGAAAGAACATTTGCGTTTTGCGGTAGCGTACTGGCACACCATGACTCAAGACGGCAGCGATCCATTTGGTAGTCCAACGAACCAACGAACTTGGTTTGGTGCGACAGAAATGGAAACAGCCCGTAATCGAGTGGAAGCTTTCTTTGAAATTTTGGAAAAACTTGGGGCGGAATACTTCTGCTTCCATGATGTGGATATTGCACCAGAAGGAGATAGTTTAGAAGAATTTTACCAAAACCTTGATGAAATCACGGATTTGATTAAAGAAAACATGGACCGTACCGGTATTAAATTGTTGTGGAATACCGCGAATATGTTCAGTCATCCTCGCTATAACAATGGAGCTGCATCTACAAACAATGCGGATGTCTTTGCTTATGCTGCAGCCCAAGTGAAAAAAGGCTTGGACATTTCTAAAAAACTGGGCGGCGAAAACTATGTCTTCTGGGGTGGCCGTGAAGGGTACGAAACTTTGTTGAATACCGACATGGGCTTTGAACAAGATAATATTGCGCGCTTATTCAAAATGGCAATTGCTTATGGAGAAAAAATCGGTCACAAACCACAATTCTTATTGGAACCAAAACCAAAAGAACCAAGCAAACACCAATACGATTTCGATGCAGCCACTACTTTGCAATTCATTCAAAAATATGGTTTAGATGGCGACTTCAAGTTGAACTTGGAAGCAAACCATGCGACGCTTGCCGGTCATACCTTCGAACATGAAATCGAAGTGGCTCGGATTAACCATGCACTAGGTTCATTGGATGCCAACCAAGGGGACGTGCTTTTAGGCTGGGATACAGACGAATTCCCAACCAATGTATATGATGTGACTTTAGCTATGTACGGCGTTTTAGAAAACGGCGGTATCGCTCCTGGTGGGATTAACTTCGATTCAAAAGTTCGTCGTTCTAGCTTTGAAATGGAAGACTTGTTCTTAGCGCATATTGCTGGGATGGATACTTTCGCTCGGGGCTTGAAAGCTGCAGCGAAATTGAAAGAAGACCGTTTCTTCGATGATTTGAAAGAAAAACGGTATGCTAGCTTCCATGAAGGCATTGGCGAAAAAATCATTAACGACCAAGAAGATTTGGAAAGCTTGACTGAATACGCATTAGGCTTGAAAGACATTAAGTTAGAATCCAGCCATATTGAATACGTGAAATCTTGCTTGAATGACTACTTGGTTTAAGATGATTAACAAATGAACGAATAGAAACGAGGAGGGTAAGCCTGGGTTTATCCTCCTTTTTTAAGAGGTGGAAAAAATGTATGTATTAGGACTTGATTTAGGAACTAGTGCGTTAAAGGGATTAGTAGTGGATCAACAAGGAGAGTTGGTTGCCGAAGCTACTGCCAGTTATCCTTTATCCATTCCAGCAGTTGGCTTTAGTGAACAAGATCCTAAGCACTGGCTAGAAGCTGGAGATAAAGTCATGAAAGAGTTGCTTGTCCAATTGCCAGCTTTAAAAGAAAAATTAGCAGGGATTAGTTTTTCAGGACAAATGCACAGTCTAGTCTTACTAGATGAAAATAATGAACCGTTGCGCCCAGCAATTTTGTGGAATGATGTGCGGACGACTAAGCAATGCCAAGAGTTGACGGAAAAAATAGGCCCCTTAGTTTTAGAGCATACAAAAAATGTTATTTTAGAAGGCTTTACCTTGCCGAAGATTCGTTGGGTACAAGAAAATGAGCCTGAAATCTGGCAGCAAGTGAAGAAAATCCAATTGCCAAAAGACTACTTGCGTTTTTGGCTAACCGGCGAGTTTCATATGGATTATTCAGATGCTGCGGGTACCTTATTATTGAATCAAGATACCCAAGAGTGGGATCAAGAAATCATGAAGCAACTGGAAATTGATCCAGCGATTATGCCTACATTAATTGCTTCTACTGGGGTTGTGGGCAAGGTTCGTGCTGAATTAGCAGAAGACTATGGCTTTACCCAGCCAGTTCAAGTGATTGCCGGTGGAGCGGATAATGCTTGTGCTGCTGTGGGAGCGGGGATTGTCTCAGAAGGTGTGGGGATGTGCTCCATTGGAACCAGTGGCGTCTTTTTACGCTATGAGAAAAATACTCAAAAAGAGTATGACGGCAAACTGCACGTCTTTGCTCATGCGGCAAAAGAGGCAGCTTATTCCATGGGGGTTACTTTGGCAGCTGGAAGTAGTCTTTCCTGGTTTAAGGATACCTTTGCCGCTGAATTATCCTTTGAGGAGTTGTTAGGAGAGGTTGACAGTGTGAGTCCTGGTAGCGATGGTCTTTTGTTTACTCCTTATATCGTGGGAGAGCGCACGCCTTATAGCGACAGTCAAATTCGCGGCAGCTTTATTGGAATGGACATTCACCATGAAAGAAAGCACTTTGCCCGCAGTGTTTTAGAAGGAATTACGTTTTCTTTGAAGGATTCCCAGCAAATTATGGAAAAGGTAACCCAAGAAAAACTATCTCGAATTGTCTCGGTAGGCGGAGGGGCAAAAAATAAAGATTGGTTGCAAATGCAAGCCAATATCTTTAATACGCCGATTACTACTTTGACCACCGAACAAGGCCCCGGCATGGGAGCTGCCATGTTAGCGGCAGTTGGTTGTGGCTGGTATTCAGATGTGGTTAGTTGTGCTAAAGATTTTGTCTCTTATCAAGGAGAATATTTACCGGAACCAGCTACAGTAAAAGCCTATGAAGAAGTTTATCGACGTTATCGGATGGTTTATCCAGCGACGAAACCGATTTGTGAACGTACTTAAATTCAAAATGTTTCCCGTGAAACATTTCTCCTGAAAAAAGCGCTGGATCAAGGTTTTTACTCCCTTGATTCAGCGCTTTCTGCATCTCGTTGTTGATGATTTAAGGTCACTAATTGATCCACCAATGCCATTTTTTTCAAAATGATTTGGCAAATTTGATCCAATTCACTGCCGGCTTCATAGTTCGCCGGCGTGATAAAGTCTACCCGACGATCGGTTAAAAGGTCTACTACTCGTTCTTTGTTTTCATAAACCGCAATGGATTGACCACCGTTGATTTTTACCAATTTCATACAAGGAACATCAGTTAAACCATCACCGATATAAATCATATTGCGAAAAGGAATGCGACGATCACGATCTTCTAAAAATTCATTTAAAGCCTCGTCATCATTCATAGGCAAGACTCCTTTGTTAATTCGGAAGAGAAACTGGGTTTTGTTCGTGTAGTTCACCGTTAGTGCCGGCCAGTCGGCAATGCCAAATTCGTCATAGTGAAATTCACAGGCATAGATTTTTTTGAATTCTTGATGAATCGGAGTGCCTTCGATGATTTCCGCTAAGCCACTGGAGATGATGTAGTGTTCGATTTCAAGACCCAGTTGTTCTCCTAACTCATTCATGCGCGAGAACCAAGAAGTTACTCCCGGAAAAAGCTCCACATCTTTGCCTAATGCTACAAAATCTTCTCGATGTAAAGGCAACCCTTTGGCATTGGCTGATTTTATCATGTGGTATAAATAAGAAATAATGTGATCCATATGTTGGGTTTCGGCTAGATGGGCCACTTCTTGCCAAAAGGTGGCGGCATCCACACCTAATTCTGGAATAAAAGAATACTCTTGCATGTCGCGAGTGCAAAGCGTGCGGTCAAAATCATACATAAAGGCAACGATTGGTTTTTTCATTTTTATGCCTCCTTTTCTTCCATTATACAACAATCGTTTCAAGCTGTTAGCAGCGGTCCTTTCACAAAAGCTTATTTTTTCGAAAAGTTTTTTTCTTGGAAGGTCCTCTTTTTGACTAGAAAACGGTTTCGTGAGAGGATGCAAGTGGAGGTGAGCAAAATGGCTACAATGGTATTTGCCAATTTCCCTGTTACGGATTTAAAAAAAGCAACTGAGTTTTATACGAAGTTAGGTTTTACGCAGAATTTAGAGTACTCGGATGAGCGAGCCAGCGGTATGGTTTGGGATGATAATTTTTGGGTGATGCTACTGAGTCGGGATTATTACCAAGAGTTTATCGGCAAACGGCAAGTGATTGATCCTCATAGCATGAGTGGGGTGTTGGTGGCTTTTAGCCTGCCTAGTGCCCAAGCAGTACGGGATTTTGCCCAAGCTGCTGCGGATAACGGCGGTTCTTATTATAAAGTGGAATCAGGAATTCCAGAAGAAGTCATGGTAGGCTTTGAAGTAGTCGATTTGGATGGCAATATTTTAGAACCTACTTGGATGGCCACCACCTAAATGAAGCGATTGCCGCCACTTTAAGCGCTGTACTGAATATGAGAATAAAAAAGAGTAATTAGAGAATTCGTTTCATAGCTTAGGCGGGTAAAGAGAGCTAATCTGGTTGTATTAAAAAAACAGTCACAAAAGTTGTCTAACTAGGATATATTTCATTTATTAGTTACTTCCAAAAGAGTTTGCCTTCACAGTCATGGGATACTAGTTTTTTGACTCCTGAGCATAAATTTCAGTTTCCAGTACTTTTTCCTTTTCAATGATAATATTTGTGATATGATAGGGCAGTACAAAAAATTAAATAGAATCCGATCACAAAGGGGAGTCATTGATTTGGCTGAGAATGAGTTTACTCTAAACCCTCTGTACCTGTTTCGATCATGCGAACGTAGGAATTGTGACGAGTTAGAAGTAGCGATACTTCTCCTTTGTAGATTGTGATGGTTCTATAAGGAGGAGTATTTTTTTATGAATCGAAATTTACGTGTCTGGGTAGAAGGAACCATTATTGCGGCCATGGCTATGGCATTGTCTTATATTCCCTTGGATATCGGACCGAGCTTGTCCATTTCGCTAGGGCAAATTCCGCTTACGGTTTTTGCGTTGCGACGAGGTTGGAAGCCGGGAGTTTTTGCGGCGGCTCTTTGGGGGTTGTTGCATTTTCCAGCGGGGAAGGTTTATTATTTGGCAGTGAGTCAAGTGTTGATTGAATATCCTATTGCCTTTGCTTTTGCCGGCTTTGCTGGTGTGGCGGCAGTCAAATTGCATCAAGCAATCAAAGACGGGGATGATAAAAGGGCCCGTTTGGCAATTATTCAAGGAACTTTGATTGGGGTAGGGGCTCGTTATTTCTGGCATTTTGTTGCCGGTGTGATTTTCTGGGGAGCCTATGCAGTGTGGGGAATGTCACCTTTTGTTTATTCCCTAGTCACTAACGGTATCAGCGGAATTGCCACCGGGATTGTCTCCATGTTTGTAGCATTGTTAATTTATCGCACCGTTCCTAAACTCTATGACCCTAAATAAAAGCAAGAAACCCTGGTGCCTCAATTCAAATTGAGGCACTAGGGTTTTAATTTGAGAAAAAGAGTAAGTCTTTTTCTACGTAATCCAAGCTCCATTGTCGGCTGGTTTGATTGTAGATTAAATATGCTACTAACAGTTCCTCATCCCGTAACAAAGTAGTTTTTCTGAGGCCGGCATCTTCCACTAAGTAAATGGGAATTTTCAGCAAGTTGTTTTCATTGGTGGCAGTTTCGAAACAAAAGAGAATCCCCTCTTGAAAAATGCCTTTCATTTCTTGTAAAAGTTGGACTTTTAATTTATCTACTGGTGTAGATTTACGGAAAAAGGATTTTTTATCATTGATTCTTTCTAAGACCAAATGGGTTAATTTATCTGCTAATATTCGATAGTATTCATCTAAATAGCGATAATACACTCGGGACAAGTCGTCTTGCAGGTCAAAGTAGACGAAATTGTTTTGGAGTTTGTAAAAGAATGGCGAATGAAGCTGAGTTTTCATATGGCCGAAATACAGTAATTCGGAAATCTCCATGGGAGTCAATTCTTTTAGCATGGCGGGATCGGTAAAATCAATCCATTTTACGGTTTCTGTAATTCGGTGACGGGACAAAGCTTCAAAATATTGCTTTACGGCTTCTTCTCCTTTTAGGATTTTCATACCGGTGTGGGATTCGTATTCGCCGTAGTCGCTGGAAGGGTCCAAGAGCAGGAGATTTTTCGGCTGATGAACAATTCCTTGGTAAAAGGAAGTTGGCGTGATCCCCCGGGATAGCACGGCGTTACTTGTTGTATCAATATGTACATAGACCATTTTTGCCATCCCGCTAAACCTCCCATTTTCTCATAGTACCATCATACAATAAACCAGACCTTGAAGGTGTTTCTTTTCCTTTAAAATTGTATTACAGGAAATGCTTGATATTGCAACATTTGCTCTTAATTTATGAAATAAATTGAAATTTTCAAGTTATTGTAGCAACGTTTTTCACTTTTTACAAGTCTCATCTTAATAAAAGAATAAGGAAAGAGAAACTATTTTTTGACTCTTTTTCAAATATGGTAAACTATAGCTACCAATTGGTAAAATGGGGGCATAAAAATGAAGAAAAAAAGACGATTACGAGACCATTTATTCAACTTATTTTTGCTACTTCTACTAATTGTAGGATTGGCTTTAGTCTTCAATAATAAGATCAAAACCTTGATCATGAAACACAATACAGAAAGTTATGCCGTAGCTACGGTGACGCCAGAAGAAATTAAGGCCAATGAACAACAAGAGGCTTCCTTTGATTTTGAAGCGGTGGAAAGTGCCAGCGCTCAAGCGGTTTTCCAAACTTTATTAAGTAAAGAAAAGTTACCGTTAGTAGGTGGCGTGGCTTTGCCTCAAGTGAAAATCAACTTACCAATTTTTAAAGGCCTTTCCAATGAAGCTTTGTTGTGGGGGGCAGGGACCATGTGGCCGGACCAAAAGATGGGTGAAAAAAATTACTCATTAGCTAGTCATCGAGGTGCTGACCCAGGTTATCTTTTTGAAGCTTTAGACCAGACGAAAGTCGGTGACCCTATTTATTTGACGGATTTGACGAATATTTATGTCTATACTGCAACGTTAAATATTACCGTAGCTCCAACCGAGACCCAGTACATTGAGCCTGTGGCAGATAAAAAACTGGTGACTTTGATTACTTGTAACGATGACTACGGCACCAAGCGGGTAGTGGTTCAAGGAGAACTGAGTGGGGTTCATCCTGTTGCTGAAGCGAGCGACGGAGAAATCGCTGCTTTTAATCTGGAAAATAAGACTTATTAGTCTGATCATCGCAGTTTCACCATACGAAACAGCCACTAATTTCCCTGCCCACTCCTGCCCACTTATTAGTAGGAGAGGAAAGTTAGCGGCTGTTTCATTTTTTTCAGGTAATTCTGTATAGAAATTATCGGTACCGAGCTTTTGTCGGTCATTAAATTGGTTTCTTACAGAAAGTTTTAGGATAGGCCCTCCTTCTTTCCCTATTCGGAAACTTTCGGTATAATTAAGGTCAGTATTAGTCAAGGGAGGGCTGGCCGTGAGTAATCATAATACTTCTGATATTATAGAAGCATACTTAAAGAAAATATTGGAAGACAGTGAGATAATTGAGATTAGAAGAACGGAAATGGCTGAGCAATTTCAATGCGTCCCTTCGCAAATCAATTATGTCATTAACACTCGCTTTACCATTCAGCGGGGCTATGTAGTGGAAAGTAAGCGTGGCGGCGGTGGTTATATTCGGATAGAGAAAATCAAAGTTTCCGATAAACATCGCTTTTTAGAACAAGTAGACGAGCTTTTTGGCGATCATCTGTCCGAAAAAGATGCGTTGAGTATCGTGCAAAAGCTTTATGAAGAACAAATTGTAACCAAACAAGAAGGCAATCTGTTATTGGCAACTTTAGCTAAGAGTACCTTACGAGAATTTGCTGCTGAAGATCAGATTCGGGCAACACTCTTACATGCGATTTTGGAACGCCTCAGTTATGAAGATAGGAAGTGACAGCCATGAATGAATTATTTACAGAACGGGCCAAAGCGGTCTTGGCCATCGCCCAAGAAGAAGCCAAAACTTTTAAACATCAAGCCGTGGGTTCAGAGCACTTGCTACTGGCTTTAGTGATCGAACAAAATGGGATTGCCGGCAAAACATTGCGGGAAATGAATGTCTCCGAAAATGAAGTTCGAGAAGAAATTGAAAATCTTACCGGTTATGGCATGATTAAAAGCTATCCCGCGGGAGTTTATTTGCCTTATTCTCCTCGGGCTAAAAAAATCTTTGCTTATGCGGGGGATGAAGCCAAACGCTTGAATGCTCCGCAAATCGGCACGGAACATCTTTTGCTCGGTTTATTGCGAGATGATGAAATTCTCGCTTCTCGGATTATGACCAATTTAGGCTTGAGTCTTGCCAAAATGCGCCAATTGGTAAAGAAAAAAATGGGCGTTAACGAACAAAAAGCAGCCGGCTTAGGTCGCCGCCGTCAAGGGCAACAAGCACCGAAATCCGGTGTGCAACAAGGCACCCCAACTTTAGACAACTTAGCTCGAGACTTGACCAAACTAGCCCGGGAAAACCGTCTGGATCCCGTGGTAGGCCGTAGTAAAGAAGTCAAACGCTTGATTCAAATTCTCAGCCGTCGCACCAAAAATAACCCAGTCTTAGTGGGGGAACCCGGTGTGGGAAAAACCGCTATTGCGGAAGGATTAGCGCAACGAATCATTAAAGGGGAAGTCCCAGAAGACATGTTGGATAAACGCTTAATGATGTTAGATATGGGCGCTTTAGTGGCAGGAACTAAATATCGTGGGGAATTTGAAGACCGCATGAAAAAAGTCATCGATGAAATTTATCACGATGGCCAAGTGATTCTCTTCATTGACGAACTCCATACATTGATTGGTGCTGGGGGAGCAGAAGGGGCAATCGATGCTTCCAATATTTTAAAACCCGCCTTAGCTCGCGGAGAGTTGCAAACCATTGGGGCAACTACCTTAGATGAATACCAAAAATACATTGAAAAGGATTCTGCTTTGGAACGTCGCTTTGCCAGAGTGCAAGTGGACGAACCGACACCAGAAGAAGCCTTGGAAATTTTATATGGCTTGCGTTCTCGTTATGAAGAACATCACGGGGTGGAAATTTCCGATGATGCGCTAAAATCTGCAGTCCAGCTTTCTGTCCGCTATATTAATTCCCGTCAATTGCCGGATAAAGCTATCGACTTAATGGATGAATCGGCAGCTAAAGTGCGCTTGGATAAAGCCGACGAGCCCTCTGAAATAGCAGAATTAAGAGAGTCCATCACCAATTTGATGCATGAAAAAGAAACCGCCATTCAAGACCAAGATTTTGAAATGGCTGCACGCCTACGCCAAAAAGAAAAGAAACTCAGCCAACAATTGGCGGAACTTTCCTTTACTGAAGCAAAAGAAGCCACTGGATTTTCTGATCGAGTCACCGCGGAAGACGTGGCTACCGTGGTTTCCCAATGGACGGGTGTCCCTTTGCAACAAATGGAGAAAAAAGAAAGTGAACGCTTGTTGGAATTAGAAAATATCCTACATCAACGGGTAGTAGGCCAAGACGAAGCGGTGCAAGCCGTGGCACGGGCCATTCGTCGTGCGCGCAGTGGTTTAAAAGACCCAGATCGGCCGATTGGTTCCTTTATGTTTTTAGGGCCGACTGGTGTGGGGAAAACAGAACTGGCAAAAACATTGGCTGAGGCGATGTTTGGCTCTGAAGACTCCTTAGTGCGAGTCGATATGTCCGAGTTTATGGAAAAATACAGCACTAGTCGTTTAATCGGTTCTCCTCCAGGTTATGTCGGTTATGATGAAGGTGGGCAATTAACGGAGAAAATCCGTTCCAAGCCTTATTCGGTGATTTTATTGGACGAAGTGGAAAAAGCCCATCCGGATGTCTTTAATATCTTATTGCAAGTTTTAGATGACGGCTATTTGACTGATTCCAAAGGTCGTAAAGTTGATTTCCGCAATACGATTTTGATTATGACTTCTAATATTGGGGCGACCCAAATTCGAGAAGAAAAAAATGTCGGCTTCAATGCCACAGACATTACCCAAGATCACAAGAAGATGCAAAAACGGATTTTGGAAGAGTTGAAAAAAGCCTTCCGTCCTGAATTCTTAAACCGGATTGACGAAACGGTGGTCTTCCGTTCCTTAGATGAAGGGGAAATTCATCAAATCGTCAAAATCATGAGCAAAGCCATCATTAAACGTCTCGCGGAACAAGATATTCAATTGAAGATTACGCCTGCTGCCATTGACGTAATTGGCAAAGCCGGCTTCGATCCAGAATATGGAGCCCGTCCAATACGCCGCGCCTTGCAAAAAGAAGTGGAAGACCGCTTAAGTGAAGCCCTTCTTTCCGGTCAAATCCATTTAGGCGATCAAGTGACCATTGGAGCTAAAAAAGGCAAGATTACTTTAACGGTGAAAGAAGATGTGAAAGCCTTACAAAAGGTATAGCTCGTTGGTGTTTCACTCAGTAGTTTAAATTTTTTAAAATATCAGCGGTTTTTCAAGGCCTCGTTGGTGACAGCGAGGCTTTTTCTGTGCTATTTTGCCAAAGGGTTTGAACTTTGAATTGCGTAAATCCTGTGTTACGATAGGAAAGTTGAAATTCACCTGACCGGTTGCGGTAGGTTTTTTATAAGGAGAGAAGACATGATCGAGATCGTTGTCACTTGTGAAAGTGTGGCTCAAGCTAGAGAATTATTAGCAGCTGGAGCGGATACTTTAGTATTTGGGGAAGAAACATTTGGCCTGCGTTTGCCGGCAAGTTTTTCCCGAGAAGAACAACGCCAGCTGACAGAGTTGATTCATAAGGCTGGCAAAAAAGCGCTAGTTGCAGTAAATGGCATTATGCATCCAGAAAAGATGAAACTGGTTCCGGAGTATTTGGGATTTTTAAAAGAAATCGGCGTGGATCAAATTCTAGTTGGTGATCCGGGGATTGTTCAAGTGATGAAACAACCGGCTTTGGCAATTCCTTTCATTTATGCTGCGGAAACATTAGTGACCAATGCCCGCCAGATTAATTTCTGGAGTAAAAAAGGTGCGGTGGGTGCAGTTTTGGCCCGGGAAGTTCCCTTTGATGAAATGAAAGTTATGGCACCAGAGTTGAATATTCCTGTGGAAGTTCAAGTTTATGGTGCTACTTGCATCCACCAATCCAAACGGCCATTATTAGAAAATTACTACCATTATACGCAACAAACAGAAGCGGCGTCTAAAGAGCGAGGACTGTTTTTGTCCGATCCTCAAGATGAAAATACCCATTATTCCATTTATGAAGATGATCACGGCACCCATATTTTTGCTACTAATGACCTTTTATTAATGAAGGAATTAGGAGATTTGGCGAACGCCGGCTTTACCACGTGGAAACTGGATGGTCTCTTTACTTGCGGGAAAGATTTTGTGGCGATTTGTCAGTTGTTTGCCCAAGCTAAAACAGCCATTGAATCAGGTACGTGGAGTACAGAACTAGCGGAAACATTAGCTAACGACGTGGCTAGTCATCATCCCAAAGAACGGGGCTTGGACACTGGCTTTTATTACATCGATCCTAAGAAGATTAGATAAGGAGTCTTATTGATGGAAACACCTGTACAATCAAAATTAAAACGACCAGAAGTGCTGGCACCAGCCGGAACTTTGGAAAAATTAAAAACTGCTATCCATTATGGGGCAGACGCGGTTTATATTGGCGGTAACGCCTATGGACTGCGCAGTCGGGCGGGAAACTTTAGTCTTGAGGAAATGGCAGAAGGAGTGGCTTATGCTAAGGCCCACAATGCCAAGGTCTACGTAGCGGCCAATATGGTCACCCACGAAGGCAATCAAGAAGGAGCGGGCGAATTTTTCCGCCAAATCCGCGATGTGGGGATTTCTGCGGTGATTGTGTCAGATCCGGCCTTAATTGAAATTTGTATCACCGAAGCACCAGGATTGCCGGTACATCTTTCTACCCAAGCTTCCGCAACCAATTATGAAACGTTGGAGTTTTGGAAAGAAGAAGGCTTGGAGCGGGTAGTTCTAGCCCGGGAAGTCTCCATGGCAGAAGTAGCGGAAATCCGCAAGCACACAGATATTCAAATCGAAGCCTTTATCCACGGGGCGATGTGCATTTCTTATTCCGGTCGCTGCGTGCTTTCCAACCACATGTCCATGCGTGATGCCAATCGAGGCGGCTGTTCTCAGTCTTGTCGTTGGAAATACGATTTATTCGACATGCCTTTTGGGACCGAAGCTCATGAAAGCCTGACTTCAAAAGGTCAAGTCACCGAACCATTCTCCATGAGTGCGGTGGATATGTCCATGATCGAGCATATTCCTGATTTGGTACAAAATGGTGTAGATAGCCTAAAAATCGAAGGTCGCATGAAGTCCATTCACTATGTTTCCACGGTAGCTAACGTCTACAAAGCTGCGGTGGATAGCTATATGGCAGACCCAGAACACTACGAAGTTAAACAAGAATGGATTGACGAGCTATGGAAAGTCGCCCAACGTGAACTTTCTACAGGGTTTTACTATCACACTCCTACCGATCAAGAGCAACTCTTTGGCCCACGACGGAAGATTCCTCAATATACCTTTATCGGGGAAGTGATGGCCTATGACGAAGGAACGAAAGTCGCCACCATCCGCCAACGCAATCATTTTTCTGTCGGGGATGAAGTCGAATTTTACGGTCCTGGGTTCCAACATTTCACTCAAAAAGTCACCGAAATGAAAAACGACGAAGGAGAATCCATCGACCGAGCACCAAATCCGATGATGATCCTCACTATGCCAGTAGAACAACCCGTGGCCGTGGGGGATATGATGCGGAAGAAAAAAGAAGGGTAAAAGAAAAATAAGCGTGGTACTTAAGCTAGATTTATTACTGGCAAAAGCAGCACGCTATTTTTTGTGAGAAAATAACCTTAAACCAAGCTTAACTTATTAAGTTTTTCTAAAGATAGAAATGATTGATATATCGGGACTAGCGCTTTCTAGAATTTTTATGAAATAAAATTATTTTTAAAAAACTTCAGATATTTTATTTATTGTTCGGTTTTTTGATAAAAATAACAGAGAGAAAGCTGTTAGAACAAAATGAAAACTTTCATTCCATTGCCTTTTCCAGTATAATGGGAACAAAATGTCATGATTTTATCAGGAGAGTGTTTGATGGGTAAACAACTTGTGAAAGGCTTGGCAATTGCAGTAGTCGGTATTGGAGCAATTGCAGTGTGTTACGGAGGGTATAAAGTCAATGGAGAACGGCAGTATGAACAGCGTGTTCAATATGCTAACAAAGCCATCGACAAAAGTCAAAGCGAATTAGCAGCATTAACCGAAACCGTCAATCAGTTTTATGAAGACAAAGCTAGTGGCTTTTTACGAGGGGACTTATTAGACAGTGATATTGCTGCCGCTCGAACAAAGCTGGATGGAATCAAAGCTAACGCCCAAGAGTACGGTATTCAGTCAACGGATTTAAAAGGGGAAGCAGCAACGATTGCTACAAGTAAAAAACAATTAGCTGCAGAATTGGATCAGGTTCAAGATCGGCAATCGATTCAAAACCAAACCAACGATTTATTTGAAAATCCCGTAAGCTCTTGGAAAGAAGCGGTTAACGATGTGATCATTAAAGAAGATACTGGCGACGATGCCATCGGTCAGATCAGAGAAAGTCTAAAACTTTCTAAAATTGATGATACTTGGTCAACCGTAGTGCAAGGGTATCTAGACTTTGCCAATGCGCAGGTCACTCGGGTGAAAGAAATCCAAACCAGTCTGGCAAGTATGCTAAAAGATGGTCAAATTACCGAAGCCGCGACATATGAAAGCTATTTAAATTTGACAGCTAGTATCAGTGAAGTCCGAAATACAGCTTTAAAAGATAAATTCACCGCAGATTTAACTACCATTGGCAATCAACTAAATGCCGGTGGTACCGCAACAAGTGAAGAAAGTACTACCCCAGCCGTTGAGGAGCCTGCTTATTCCGATTCGGCAAGTACTGCGGATGCTACGTATTCCGATCCAACAACTGGTGGAGATGCAAGTTATGGTTACGATGCTGGAACTAGTACTGATGCCGGTGTAGATACAGGTACGGCTACTGATGCCGGGACTAGCACAGATGCAAATACGGGTACTGAGTATCAAGAAGACACACAAGTCTACTATTAATAGTGACTGTATTGGAAAAACAGAGAGAAAGTGGAGACAAGACAATTATGGAAGAAACAATC
Source organism: Enterococcus sp. 2201sp1_2201st1_C11_2201SCRN_220225 (assembly GCF_040925905.1). Classification (NCBI taxonomy): domain Bacteria; kingdom Bacillati; phylum Bacillota; class Bacilli; order Lactobacillales; family Enterococcaceae; genus Enterococcus; species Enterococcus sp. 2201sp1_2201st1_C11_2201SCRN_220225. Next base: position 27,638 of record NZ_JBCOJC010000019.1, on the reverse strand, counting down.
AGTTTAAAAGACATCTTTGAGATTTTGAAAAAGCATCTGGCGACGATTATTATCAGCATGTTTGTGGGATTAGGCATCGCCGGAATTGTAACCTTCTTTATCATCACCCCCAAATACGAATCCCAAGCCCAACTTATCGTAAAACTCCCTCGGGCTGAAAATTCCAATACACAAGACGTAAACACCAACTTATTGATGATTAATACTTATAAAGATTTAATCACCGGTGACTTGGTAATGAGTACGGTAAAAGATCGTTTAGAATCCGAGTACAATGTAGAAATGTCTACTGGTGAATTAAAAAGTGCGATTCAAGTAGTACAATCTCAAAATTCCCAAATGTTTTCCATTGTGGCAACAGATGACAAGGCCTTAGACGCAGAGCACATTGCTAATACCACGGCTCAAGTCTTTCAAGAGAATGCCCAAGATGTAATGGACGTGGATAAAATTTCCATTATCTCCAATGCTCAAGCTTCTATGTCACCAGTATCTCCTAATAATAAATTAAACTTAGCTATTGGTTTAGTTTTAGGTTTGATGGTAGGTGTGGGACTAGCCTTCTTATTAGAGCTATTAGACCGTACTGTCAAAGACAATCGTTTTGTTACAGAAACCTTGGACTTCACCATCTTAGGTACTGTGCCACAAATGAGTGTTAAAGAATTGAAACAAACTACGAAACCAACTGTTGCTAAACCAGTCCAACCAACTACTACTACGACTACTGCAGAACAATCTCGTCGCAGTCGTTCACGAGTCTAGGAGAGAAATCATGGGAAAAAGTAAAAAACAAAACAATCATCGTGCTACCCAAGCTACAGGCGCGGTTAGCTTAATTACGATTGCAGATAAGACTTCACCAATTACTGAACAATACCGTACCATTCGGACGAATATCCAATTTGCCTCGGCAGATCGGAAAATCCAAACTATCGTGGTTACTTCCTCCGGTCCTTCAGAAGGAAAATCGACTACAGCAGCTAATATCGCCGTAGTCTTTGCCAATGCTGGACAACGGGTACTATTAGTCGATGCGGATATGCGCAAACCAACTGTTCATAAGACCTTTGCCCTATCTAATGAAGCAGGCTTGAGTAAGGTCCTTAGTAGCAATAATTCCGTATTAGAGATGGCGCAACCTTCCATGGTGGACAATCTCTCGATTTTAACCAGTGGTCCTAAACCACCTAACCCTTCTGAACTACTAGGTTCTACTCGAATGAATCAAGTAATCGATGAAGCTCGTCATCTCTATGATGTGATTATTTTCGATATGCCGCCAGTCGTTACGGTAACCGATGCGCAAATTATGGCTTCTAAAGCTGATGGTACCTTACTTGTCGTACGAGAAAACGTCACTCGCAAAGATGCGTTAACCAAAGCTAAAGACCTATTGGAAATGGTACAAGCTCGCGTATTAGGCGTCGTTTACAATGGTACAAAAGATGTGAAAGACCAAAGCTACTATTATTATAGTAACGATTAATTATTAGTGGAGATGAATTCCACAAGGAGGCAAGGACATGATTGATTTACATTGTCATATTTTGCCAGGAGTGGATGACGGGGCAGATACTTTAGCAGATAGCTTGGCAATGGCGGAAGTCGCCATTAGCCAAGGTATCACCCATATCTTGTGCACACCCCATCACAATAACGGCAAATACGTAAATCCGAAAGATCAAGTCATCCTTAAGGTAGAAGAATTACAAAAAGAACTTGATCAACGCAACCTTCCATTGATCTTGTTAGAAGGACAAGAAGTGCGTATTACCGGAGACTTGGTAAGTGAAATCCAACAAGACCGAATTTTATTTACAGATTTGTCAGATACATATATTCTAATCGAATTTCCCACAGCTGATGTGCCTGCTTATGCAGAGACGTTATTATTTGAACTGCGAAGTATGGGAAAAATCCCCGTCATCGTTCATCCTGAACGAAATGGTAAATTTAGAGAAGACCCTAATCGCTTGATTCCCTATCTCGATATGGGCTGTCTGGCTCAATTAACAGCTCCTAGTTATGTAGGTGTTTTTGGCAAAAGCATTCAAAAAACGGCCAAACAAATGGTGGAGCACAACTTAGTGCAAATGATGGCCTCAGATGCTCATGGGGTCAAAAAAAGAACTTTCGTTATGAAAGAGGCTTACGAACAGATTCAGCATGACTTTGGTTTAGAAAAAGTCACTGCCATGAAACAAGTGGCAAAAGACTTATTAAATGGGGATGCGGTCACATTTCCAGAATATAGTGAGATTAAGAAGAAACGATTTGGAATTTTTTAGGAGGAATTTGTGGTGTTTGCATTGACGAGAAAAAGGAAAATTGGGATTTTGGTGGTTTTGGATAGTTTACTAATCGCTTTTGCGGGGATTATTGGTTACTATTTTATGAAACCATATGTGGCAGTCACTTGGAATTTTATGTTAATGACAATCTTATTATCAATTGGGTTATATTGGGTCTTTGGCTTTGTCTTCAAAGTATTTACTCGCATCAATCGCTACACCAATCTACGGGAAATCTTGGCTATTTTTTCGGCCACAACCTGTCAGTTTTTGGTGAGCTTAATTGTTGTGCCCTTTTTTTGGGATCATAGCTACAGCCGTCGCTTTGAGTTATTGACGTATGTGTTAGCTACTAGTTTGATTATTGCCAGCCGATTAGTTTGGCGGATGTATGTAGAAAATCGCAACAAACGCAAAGATAATCCGACGAAAATCGAACGGACAATTATTATCGGCGCAGGTGAAGGTGGACGTATTTTACAAAATAGCTTAGTGGGTACGCCGACTTCTGGTGAAATCGACATTATCGGCTTTGTAGATGATGATCCAAATAAAGTTGGAACGTATCTTTCTGGCAAAAAAGTGTTAGGCACATTAAGTGATTTACCTCAATTGATTCAAGACAATCAAATTGACATGGTGACTATCGCTATTCCTTCATTGCCAAGGACACGCCTACAAGAAATCTTTGGTAAATTAGCGGAAACCACTGTAAAAGTTAACGCAATGCCTTCTATGGAAGACATGGCTTCTGGGAAAATCAGTATCAGTCGGTTAAAAGAAATTGACGTAGTGGATCTTTTAGGTCGTGAAGAAGTTAAGCTGGATATGAATTCTATCAAAGATCAGATTACCGGCAAAGTGATTTTAGTTACTGGTGCGGGAGGTTCTATTGGATCAGAACTATGCCGCCAAGTAATGAAATTCAATCCTAAGCAATTATTACTATTAGGTCATGGCGAAAACTCCATTTACCAAATTCACCAAGAAATGTTAACCACTCACAAAGGTAACCAAACAGAATTTGTGCCAATTATTGCGGATGTGCAAGACCGCAAATTAATCTTTGAATTAATGGCCGAATACAAACCGGATATTGTTTACCATGCAGCAGCACACAAACATGTGCCATTGATGGAATACAATCCTCGTGAAGCTGTGAAAAACAATGTCTACGGAACAAAAAATGTGGCAGAAGCTGCCAAAGCCAACAACGTGAAAAACTTCGTGATGATCTCTACTGATAAAGCCAATCACCCAACTAGCGTGATGGGCTCTACGAAACGCATGGCTGAAATGATTGTTACTAGTTTAAATGAATCAGGCAAAACAAAATTCTCCGCAGTACGCTTTGGGAATGTCTTAGGCTCTCGAGGTAGTGTTATTCCTTTGTTCCGTAAGCAAATTGCCAAAGGTGGTCCAGTCACTGTTACTGATTTTCGCATGACTCGGTACTTTATGACTATCCCTGAAGCAAGTCGTCTAGTTATCCAGTCCGGCGCTTTAGCAAAAGGTGGCGAAATCTTCATTTTAGATATGAGTGAACCTGTGAAGATTGTGGATCTTGCGAAAAATATGATTCGTCTTAGTGGCTATACCGAAGATGAAATTGAAATCGTGGAATCTGGTATTCGTCCTGGAGAAAAATTATATGAAGAATTGTTGCTAGACAAAGAACGTAATGACGAAGAAGTCTATGAAAAAATCTTTGTAGGCAATATTCATGGATTCTCCATTGATGAAGTGATGCACTTTGTGGAAGGTTTATCAGATGATGATGATGAACTGGCTACAGAAGTATTGGCCTTTGCGAATGAGTCGAATAAATAAGGAGTGGAAAAGTTGGAAAACGAAAGAATTTTGTTAGCATCACCTCATATGAGTGATGAAGGTTATGAAAAAGAATTTGTCAAAGAAGCCTTTGATACAAATTGGATTGCACCACTGGGGGCAAATGTGACTGGATTTGAAAATGAACTAGCTGAGTATGTGGGCACTGGTCATGCCGCAGCGTTAGTTTCTGGCACTTCAGCAATTCACATGGCTTTAAAGGCTGCTGGCGTCGGAGCCGGTGATATCGTCATCTGTCAATCATTAACTTTCTCAGCTACAGCTAATCCAATTATTTATCAAGATGCTATTCCTGTTTTTGTGGATAGTAATTTAGAAACTTGGAATATGGATCCGAAAGCCTTGCGGGAAGCCTTAGAAAAATATCCCAATGCTAAAGCAGTTTTAGTCGTCCATCTTTATGGCTTGGCAGCACAGTTAGATGAAATTATGGAAATCTGTGAAGAATTCGATGTTACCTTGATTGAGGATGCTGCTGAATCTTTAGGGACTACTTATAAAGGCAAATCTACTGGTACATTTGGAAAATATGGTATTTTTTCTTTTAATGGCAATAAAATTATCACCACATCTGGTGGAGGAATGTTAGTTTCCCAAGACGAAGAAAGAATCGCAAAAGTCCGATTTTGGTCAACCCAAGCCCGTGATAAAGCTCGTCACTACCAACACAGTGAAATTGGTTATAACTATCGTATGAGTAATATTGTGGCAGGAATTGGTCGGGGTCAATTAAAAGTCTTAAACGATCGAGTTGCGAAAAAGCAGTATATCCATGATTTTTATAAACGAGAGTTAGCTGATTTACCACAAGTTTCCTTTATGCCAGAAAATGACTGGAGTGAATCAAACTTCTGGTTAAGCTCTATCTTATTGGATGGAGTTAATCCGAATTATTTGATGGATGAATTGGAAAAAGAAAATATTGAATCTCGCCCAATCTGGAAACCAATGCATCTCCAACCAGTATTTGAGAAATATGATTATATCGGTAGCGATGTCGCTCAAACCTTATTTGAAACAGGCGTTTGCTTGCCTTCAGATACGAAAATGACTGATGAAGAATTGTATCGCATCACAAATACAATCAAGCGGGCGTTGGACAATGAAAAGTAAAAGAAAAATTTATCAGAAAAATATAAAAAGAATAATCGATATTGTTATTTCTTTCTTATTGTTAGTCATATTATCGCCTTTATTTATTGTGATAAGTCTTCTGGTGAAAGTCACTTCAAATGGCCCGGCATTCTTCCTTCAAGAAAGAATTGGCAAAGATGGTAAGACGTTTTTAATTTATAAGTTTCGAACAATGTGTGTAGGGGCTGAAAAAATGGGGAGTGGCTTAACTGTAAAATCTGATTCGGATAGTAGAATTACTTATATCGGTAATTTATTACGTAAAACTAGTCTCGACGAAATTCCTCAATTAGTAAATATTTTGAAGGGGGATATGTCGCTAATTGGTCCTCGCCCCCCGGTTACTTATTTTCCGTATGATGGATATAGTAACTATCCTGACTGGGCAAAAAAGAGGTTTTCAGTGCGACCTGGAGTAACTGGTTTGGCTCAGTGCACTGTAAGAAATTCGGTTTCGTGGGATAAAAGAATAGAGATTGATTTAACTTATGTAGATTCAATTACTTTTTTAAAAGATGTGAAAATTTTCTTTTTAACATTTCTTAGAGTTATAAAGACTTCTAATATATATGATGAAGGGAAGATAGAACGTAATGAATAAAAAATTATTTGATATTCGACCTATTGAAATAGAAGATGGAAAATTTATTTATACCTGGAAAAAGGATCCAACAATTTTTAAATACCTTGGAGGAGGATATAATCCTCAATCTTTATTTGAAGTTAATGAGTTTATGCCGCAATTGTCCAAACAATCATCAAAAAATAAACGTTTCATGATTGTAAATTGTCAGAATGAAGAACCCATAGGATTAGTAGGTTTATATAATATAAATGTTGTTCATAGAACTTGTGATATTGGTATATATATCGGAAATCGGAAGTTCCAAGGAAAAGGAGCGGCTACTATAGCAGTAAAACTTATAGAGCAATTCGCAAAAAATTATTTGAATTTGAGAAAAATTACATTATCAGTAGTAGCTGAAAACCAATCAGCTGTAAAATTCTGGGATAAGCAAAAATATTCTTATGTTGGAACAATGAAAGAAGAGCGGTATATTGATGGAAAATACTGTGATCTAGAAATTAGAGAAAAATTTCTATAACTAGAATAGTAAAGCGAGGACATCGACATGAATGGGTTAATATTAAGTTGTGGAACTAGAAATAAGATAATTCAATACTTTAAAAAAGAGCTAGAACCTATAGGTGGAAAAATCTATGGCGCGGATGCAAGCAAGTTAGCTCCAGCATTATATGAGTGCGATGAATTCTTTATCATTCCGGAGTTTACAGCTCCAGATTATATTGATGTTCTTTTGAATATTTGTAAAAATAAAAAGGTGTCCTTTTTGCTATCCTTGATAGATACAGAACTCACTATTATTGCAAAAAATAAAGAGCTTTTTGAAACTAATGGAATCAAAGTCATAGGACCAAGTTTTGAAATGGCAAAGAGGTGCTTAAATAAAAAAGCCATGTATCAATATTTTAACGAGATAGATATTCCAACACAAAAAAGCTATTTTTCAATTGATTCTTTTAAAAGGGACTATGATGATAAAAAAATAAGCTTTCCTGTTTTTGTTAAACCTATATCAGGTAGCGCTAGTATTGGTATTAGTAAAGTGGATACGTACAACAGTTTATCGAATCTTTTTGACACTTCCAATTTAGATTTGATGATTCAAGAAAACATGGATGGAGCTGAATACGGTGTAGATTGCTATATTGATTTAGTTACCGGTGATCTAATTGATTTTTTCATTAAGAAAAAAATTAAGATGAGAGCTGGGGAGACCGATAAATCTGTTTCTATTATAAATGAAGAAATTTCAGATTTAGTAAAACAATTTGTTAGTAAATCACAAGGATTTTTTGGACCTATTGATATAGATATTTTTGAAAAGAACGGGCATTATTATGTTTCTGAAATCAATCCGAGATTTGGTGGTGGGTATCCTCACGCATATGAATGTGGTGTTAACTTCATGAGTTACACTATAAAAAATATTGGAGAGACTCTTCAAAAAAAACAATATCTAACTTATAAATCTGGAATTTATATGATGAAATATAATGAAGTTACAATAAAAAGTCTTCATTAGTGTAAGGTGGTAATTAAGAGATGAAAATCTTGTTCTTAACGATATCTACGATTGCTGATATCAACCAACCAGGAATTTATACCGATTTGTTGAGACAATTTATAGAAAATAATCATTCTGTGAGTGTAATTACTGCTAAACAGAAAAGAGAAGGTGGGAAAACGGAATTCATTGAGGAGAAAAATCTTCAAATTCTTCGAGTAAAAACTGGAAATATTACCAAAACGAATCCAATAGAAAAGGGTATTTCTCAAATGTTACTTGAATATCAATATATTGAAGCCATAAAAGAATATTTCTCAAACGAAAAATTTGATATGGTTTTATATGCTACACCTCCAATTACTTTCGAAAAAGTGATTCGTTATGTAAAAAAGAGGGATTTAGCAAAAAGTTATCTCTTATTAAAAGATATTTTTCCTCAGAATGCTGTTGATTTAAACCTCATTAAAAATAATGGGCCTATTTACCATTTTTTTAGAAGAAAGGAGAAAAAATTATATCAAATTTCTGATTATATAGGTTGTATGTCCCCAAAAAATGTCGAGTATTTACTAAATCACAATTCGATTGACCCAATAAAGGTAGAAATCAATCCGAATTCAATAGAGTTAAATAATTTAGAATATAGAAACTCGAATGAAATAGATAATAGGAAAAAACAGTTTCGAAATAAGTATAGAATATTAGATGAGCAGACAATCTTCATTTATGGAGGAAATTTAGGCAAGCCTCAAGGAGTAGATTTTTTACTTGAGTTCTTAAAGAAGACTAACAAAGAAAAAAGTTTTTTTGTGATTGTGGGATCAGGAACTGAGGCAAAAAAGGTCTCTAACTTTGTAATGGATAATCACTTAACGAACGTTTTATTCCTCAATCGAGTTTCACGAGATGAATATAATGAAATTGAGGTATGTTCAGATGTTGGACTTATTTTTTTAGATAGGAGATTTTCAATACCTAATATTCCATCAAGGCTTTTAGGATATATGGAAAAAGGATTACCAGTAATAGCAGCAACTGATAGAAGTACAGATTTGAAAGAAATGATTGAGTCAGGTGGATTTGGAAAATGGTCAGAACATGGGGATGTTGACGAACTGGCTGATAATATTGAATTGCTCTATAATTCAGAGCTTAGAAGAAAAATGGGGGATAAATCCTATGAATTTTTAAAAGATCATTTCCATGTACAAAATAGTTATAATATAATTATGAAACATTTTAGTTGAGGAGAGCGAAGAAAATGTTAGAAAACAAAACTTTATTAATCACCGGTGGTACAGGTTCATTCGGAAATGCGGTAATGGAAAAATTCCTTGATTCAGAAATTAAGGAGATTCGTATCTTTTCTCGTGATGAAAAGAAACAAGACGATATGCGAAAACATTACAACAACGATAAATTGAAATTCTACATTGGGAATGTTCGTGATATTGATAGTGTGAGAAATGCTATGCGTGGTGTAGATTATGTCTTCCATGCAGCAGCTTTGAAACAAGTCCCTTCTTGTGAATTTTTCCCGATTGAAGCTGTTAAAACCAACATCCTTGGAACTGAAAATGTCTTAACTGCGGCTGTTGAAGCAGACGTAAAAAAAGTAATTTGCTTATCAACTGATAAAGCAGCTTACCCAATCAATGCAATGGGTATTTCCAAAGCAATGATGGAAAAAGTTATCGTTGCAAAAGCTCGCTCTGTGGAAGATTCTGGTACAACAATTTGCTGTACTCGTTACGGAAATGTAATGGCTTCTCGTGGCTCAGTTATTCCATTGTTTATCGAACAAATCAAAGAAGGAAAGCCACTAACTGTTACTGACCCTGATATGACTCGTTTCTTGATGAATTTAAAAGAAGCTGTTGAATTAGTAGAATTTGCATTTGAAAATGCGAACCCTGGTGACATTATGGTTCAAAAATCACCGGCTTCTACAATTCGTGACTTGGCTCAAGCGGTGAAAGAATTATTCAATGCTGATAATGAAGTTCATATCATTGGTACTCGTCATGGTGAAAAACGGTTTGAAACGCTAATGACTCGTGAAGAATTTTTTGTAGCGAAGGATATGGATGGTTTCTATCGTGTACCAGCTGATAAACGTGACTTAAACTATGACAAATATTTTGTTGATGGTCAACAAGCGTTATCACAAGACGAAGAATACAATTCAGATAATACTTACCGTTTATCTGTTGAAGAAATCAAAGAAAAATTGCTTGAATTAGACTTAGTTCAAGAAGAATTAAAGGCGTGGAATAATCGATGAGAATACTAGTTACTGGTTCTAAAGGTTTTGTCGGTAAAAATTTGATTGCCGAGTTAAATAACCAAGGTAATCATGAACTTTATGAATTTGATTTAGATACTCCTAAAGACTTATTAGTAGAATACTGCCAAAAGGCGGAGTTTGTTTTTCATTTGGCGGGAGTAAATCGTCCTGAAAATAACGAAGAATTTATGACAGGGAACTTTGGCTTTACTTCAGAATTGTTGGGTCTCTTAAAGAAATCCAGCAATTCTTGTCCAGTAATGCTATCTTCTTCCATTCAAGCAGCCTTAGAGAATCCTTATGGAGAAAGTAAGCGGGCGGGAGAAGAACTATTACAAGCTTATGGAAAAGAAACTGATTCACCAGTCTATATTTACCGTTTTGCCAATCTTTATGGGAAATGGTCACGACCTAACTACAATACAGTCGTGGCAACATTCTGTTATAAGGTAGCTCGCGGGGAAGAAATTACCGTGAATGATTCTTCCTCAATGATTGATTTGTGCTATATCGATGATGTAGTAAAAGAATTGATTCGTTGTCTCAACGGTAAGCCAACTATTGAAGCTGGTTATGGAACAGTTCCAGAAATCGATCCTCTTTCAGTAGGCGAGCTTCGAGATTTAATTGTTTCATTTAAAGAAAGTCGGAAAACATTAGCTTTGCCGAAACTGGATCGTCGAATTGAAAAAAATTTGTATAGCACTTATCTGAGTTTTTTACCAGAAGATGAGTTTAGCTATCCTTTGAAAATGAATGTTGACCAACGGGGTTCATTTACTGAAGTCTTACGGACGCCTGATCGAGGACAAGTTTCAATCAATATTTCCAAACACGGTATCACCAAAGGAAATCATTGGCATCATACAAAGAATGAAAAATTCTTAGTTGTTAGTGGTACGGGTGTGATTCGATTCAGAAAGATTGATAGTGAAGAAGTAATTGAATATTTTGTTTCTGGTGAAAAACTAGAAGTTGTGGATATTCCTGTAGGATATACTCATAATATTGAAAATTTAGGAGACGCAGATATGGTGACCCTAATGTGGGTAAATGAACCATTTGATCCTGAAAATCCTGATACTTATTACGTGGAGGTTTAATTGTGAAAAAATTGAAAGTGATGACGGTTGTCGGTACTCGACCTGAAATTATCCGACTATCAGCAGTAATCAATAAATTGGATGAATCTGAAGCTATCGAACATATCTTAGTGCACACTGGTCAAAACTATGACTATGAACTAAATGAAGTGTTTTTTGAAGATTTTAAATTAAAAAAACCTGATTACTTCTTGAATGCTGCGGTAGGAACAGCGATTGAAACAGTAGGAAATATTTTAATTAAGATTGATCCCATTTTAGAAGAAGTAAAGCCAGATGCCTTCTTAGTTTTAGGGGATACTAATAGTTGCTTATGCGCTATTGCTGCCAAACGTCGTCACATTCCAATTTTTCATATGGAAGCTGGCAATCGTTGTTTTGATCAACGAGTACCAGAAGAAACCAACCGTAAAATTGTAGACCACACTTCAGATATCAACTTAACGTACAGTGATATTGCCCGTGAATACTTACTCCGAGAAGGACTTCCAGCAGATCGAATCATCAAAACTGGGAGTCCAATGTTTGAAGTCTTGAATTCAAGAAAAGCTGATATTGAAAGCTCTGATATTCTGACTCGACTGGGTTTACAAAAAGATCAATACTTTGTAGTCTCTGCTCACCGTGAAGAAAATATTAGCTCTGAAGAAAATTTCTTGAATTTAGTGGATAGTCTGAATGCAGTTGCTGAAATTTTTCAATTGCCAATTATTATCAGTACTCATCCTCGGACAATGAAGATGATTGAGGCTAAAGGTGTTAAATTCCATGATTTAGTTCAAACTATGAAACCAATGGGCTTTAATGATTATAATAAATTACAAATCAATGCTAAAGCTGTTTTAAGCGATAGTGGTACCATTAGTGAAGAATCATCTATTTTACAATTTCGCGCTCTAAACATCCGTCAGGCACATGAACGTCCAGAAGCGATGGAAGAAGCAAGTGTCATGATGGTTGGGTTAGAGAAAGAACGTATTTTGCAAGGATTAGAAGTCTTAGAAACCCAAGAAAGAGAAACTTTGCGACATGTTTCTGATTACTCAATGCCGAATGTTTCAGAAAAAGTGTTGAGGATTATTTTGAGTTATACAGATTATGTGAATAGAGTGGTGTGGAGTAAGTGAGAATAGTAGTTAATGATATTGCTGCCTCAGCAGGAGGTGCAATGTCGGTTTTGAATAATTTTTATCATGAAGTTCTTAATACTAGTGATGAAAATGAATGGATTTTTTTGCTTGGAGATAAATATTTGAAAGAAACAAGTAATATAAGGATAATTACTTTTCCTGATGTTAAGTCTAGTTGGAGTAAACGACTTAAATTTGAACTGTTTACTGGTAAAAATATTATAAATAAATTTGATCCAGATATCTACTTGTCACTCCAGAATACGGTTACGTTAGGAGTTAATTGCAAAAAATTTGTGTATATTCATCAAGTACTTCCTTTTCAAAAAGAAAAGAATTTTTCTTTTTTTAAAAAATCAGAGAGAATATATGCAATATACCAAAAGTTTATTGGAGGTATTATCAGGTATACTGTGAAGAAAAGTAAAGCTGATATTATTGTTCAATCAAAATGGTTAAAAAGAATATTTGCTGAAGAATTTCCAAGTAACAATACAACTACAGTATCTCCAAAGATATCTCATCTAGGGAATATCAAACGAGAAGATAATCAAGGCGATAATTATTTTTTCTATCCAGCCAGTGATCTTTTGTATAAAAATCATAAGCTTATATATCAGGCTGTTGATATTTTAGAAAAAAAAGGATTTCAAAATTTTAAAGTTATACTTACAATTAATAGTCCAAAGAATTTCATCGACAATAAAAATAAGTATGTGTTTTTGGGAAAAATTGATAAGGAAGATGTTTGGAAATATTATATGAAAAGTACATTGATTTTTCCATCCTATATTGAATCATACGGATTACCTTTAAAAGAAGCAAAAATGTGTGGAAGTGCTATTTTTGCTTCTAAAACTGAGTTTTCCAAGGAAATTTTGGAAAATTACCCAAATTCTTTTTTCTTTGATGTATCAGATGCTGAGGAATTAGCGACGTTGATGGAGAAGAAAATCACAAAAGAATTAGATTTAACTAAAGAATATATGGCTGAGGATAGTCAAGAGAATAGTTTATTAAGCACGATAATTTTTAAATGAAAATAGCCCGTGTATTCTATTGAGGAGACGTTATGGTAAAAAAGTTTTATCGTTATGTATATATAATTATGTTAGCTGGTTATATATTTGATTTATCTACTAATTTTTCTGGAATAGGTAGTATAATCAAATATGTATTTTCATTTTTGCTACTTACTTCTCTAATTGGTAGAAAAATAAATCTGAAGAATTATTATCCAATACTATCAATTTCAATTCCGTTTTTTTTAATACCACTGATTTTAATATTGGCAGAAAAATATATATTAAATGTGAGAGGAGTATTTATCTATAGTATTTCATTCTTATTATTTATTTTTTTGACTATATCGATTATTGAATTTTTTCCTAATATATTAGAGTTTTGCAGGGTGACGAACTATGGTGTTTTGATATCTTTGTTAATTAATGTTGTTATTTCGAATGAATTAAGTTTAAATATTTATCAAATGCTTATTAATATGATTGAAAATACCAGAACTAATCGTGCATATCTAGGATTTACTAATCCAAATGTAGCAGGTTTAATAGCTACGATAGGATTAGTTATAATAGTAATTAAGTTTTTTCATTATTCTTTTAAAATTGCAGATATAGTTTGTTTTTTCTTTTATATGCTTGTTATTATTAATTCAGGATCACGAACAGCACTATTATCTCCAATAATAGGAGGTTTGGTATTAATTTTATTATCAATTTATCACAAAATACCACCCAGACTTTCTATAGTAATAATATGTTTTACAGGGACACTAACTCTTTTGTTTATTTATTATAAATTAACTTCATCTGGAATTGGATTTGATTATTATAGTTTAAATAAATTAACGAGCTCCAGGTTAGAGAGACAACGTTCTACAATAAATTATTTGATTATGAATGGTTACATTTTGTGGGGGGTAGGGAATTTAAATTCTTCTGCTCTATATTCGACGTATCTTGGGACATTTTTAGATACGGATAATTCTCCGATATATTTTATTACTACTATTGGCATCGTTGGTTTGACCCAAGTAATTGCTATACTAGCGTGGTTCTTTTCAAGAATTGGTTGGAGCAATAGAACGGCTATTTTTTGTTTTGTAACGATGATTTCATCATCATTATTTGAACATACTTTGTTAGTTTCAACTTCATTATTTTCTTTGTTTTTTCTCTGCGTAATTTTTATTTCTATAAAAGAAGAATCAAATATTAATAAGGAGTATAGTGTAATATGAAAAAATTTGTATTTTGCGGTGGAGGGCTCCTTACAGATAATACATTTGCTATTTTGAGTGAATTGGGTAAAAAAGAAGTAAAAGGCAAATATGTATGGTTATGTAAAAATAACGAAGAAGCTCAAATCGGAAAAAATTTATGTGCTCAAATTTTGGATAAACCAGAAAACGTTCACTTTATAAAAAAAAATACAATCAAAGGTATGATGAGTTATCTATTGTCGGATTATATATTTTATACTCATGGGTTATTTGAAAAAATTCCTAGTTTACCTTGGCAAAAAAAAATTAACTTATGGCATGGAATGCCCCTTAAAAAAATTGGGCATTTCACCGATTCTAATGTCAATTTTAATTTTGATTTTACTATTGGAAACAGTGGGATTTTCATTGAACCACTTGCCACAGCTTTTGGTATAAGCAAAGAAAAAGTACTAAAAATAGGCTCTCCGCGAAATGATTTGCTTTTTCAAAAGTCTACTTTTAGTTTTAATGATTTGTTTTTTAATGATTATCAGACTGTGATTTGGATGCCAACATTTCGAAAAAATATTTATTCTGGTAAAAACATAGATGGATCTCCTTCTGATTTCTTATCTATTGTGAATATCGATGATATATCTAATTTAGATAACTTTTTGAGTGAAATCAAACTTAATTTATTAATAAAACTTCATCCAATGGATGCTTTGAATCAAGATGAGGTTGTTGAATCGGTTAATATAACTTGTAAAAATATAAAAATTGCAGGGTTTAATAATCAATTGTTTCCTGAAAATTTTTATCCCGTTTTATCAGAGACATGTGCATTAATTACAGACTATTCATCTATATATTTTGATTATCTTTTACTCGAAAAGCCAATTGGCTTGGTATTAGCGGATGAAGCTATATATGGGGAGACTCGCGGGTTTATTAAAGAGGTAGAGGATAAGATAGATGGATATGAAATAAAAGATATGTTTCAGTTAATGCATTTTTTGTCAGATTTAACTAATGAAAATGAAATTGCTAAAATGAAAAAAGTAATTATAAATCAAAAAGAATTATTTCAGAACTATGATAATGCACCCAAAAATTCTGAATTACTTTTGAAAGAACTAGCAATTATAGAAAATGAGTAGGTCAAAAAATGAAGTTAATCTATATTTCAAATTTTATGAATCATCATGTAAAATCTATCACTGATGAGTTATATTATCATCTTGGGGATGATTTTATGTTTGTAGAAACCGAACAGATAAGATCTAACCAGTCCCTTAAAGGAGGGGAATTGTCAGATTTTGTAGACTTACCGTATTTATATTCATTGTATAACGATACGTATACTAAAATATCAGAAGATAAATTGCTTTTCCTTTTAAAAGAGTGTGATGTAATAATTCAAGGAGCTGCAAAGGATAAGTATATAAAATCAAAATTAAGACAAAACGGATTAATTTTTAGGGTATCAGAACATATTTTAAAAGGCGGAAAATGGGATTTAATTAGAGTAGTAAAGTACTTTTTAAGGAATTTAAAAATACGTAATAGGGAAGTTTACTTATTATCTGCAAGTTCACATGCCGCTTCTGACATGAGAAAATGTAAATCTTTTTTTAGAAAATCTTATAAATGGGGATATTTCCCTACAATTTTCAATGAAGGAAATCTGGATATCTCTGGATATATAACGAATATACTTTGGGTAGGACGTATGATCGAGTGGAAGCATCCAGAATATATTATATATACTGCAAAAATACTTCGTAAAAGGAACATTTCAGCGAAAATTACTGCTATTGGAAACGGTCCAGAACTCCAATGTCTAAAGAGTAAGGTCATAGAGGAAGGATTGGATCATTTCATAACTTTTAAGAAAACAGTAAGCTCAGACGAAGTACAACGTGAAATGAGAAAATCAGATTTATTTTTGTTTACCAGTGATATCGGTGAAGGCTGGGGTGCAGTATTGAATGAAAGCTTGGGAAATGGATGTATACCGATTGCAAACAAAACAGCTGGGAGTACAGGATTTTTAATAAATGATAGAAGAAATGGTTTTATTTATGATGATTCTGTTGATTCGTTTTCCCGAACACTTGAAGAAGCATTAACTATGTCAAAAGATAGGGTTAGGGAAATGAAATTAGCTGCTTATAAATCAATAGAAGATGAGTGGTCGGCTAAAATTGCGGTTGAAAGACTCCTATCTTTTATTGATAGTAAGGAGTCTGCTGATGAGTGGAATCCATATCCAGAAGGACCTATGAGCATTGCTAGATAATGTTCTATATATAGACACAGGAGGCATACGATGGATAGAAGTAATAAAAAACTTTTGAGCAATGTAGTTTTTAGTGGCCTTTTTCAACTTCTGTTCTTACTTGGACCAATAATCACTACTCCGTATATAGCTAGAATATTTACACCTAATAGTTTGGGAGTGTACGGAACTTCATATACTTTAGCAATGTTTTTTGTGCAAATAGCTGCTTTTGGTGTCCCTTTCTTCGGATCTAGAAGAATCTCTCGTACGAAAAGTATGATTGATAGATCGATTGAATTTTTTAATATATGGTGTATGCAGGCACTGACAACGTTATTATCCTTTTTTATATACATTGTAGTTGTATTTGTTTTTATTAAAAGTAATAAAAATGTTTATTTTTATCAATCTTTTTTGATTCTATCTTGTTTGTTTGATATATCATGGTTTTATATTGGCATAGAAGAAATTAAAAAGAATATTTTTAGAAATTCAATAAGTAAAATAATTACAATCCTTTTTATTTTTATGTTTGTGAAATCAAATGCTGATCTTTTATTATATACGGTAATAAATATTTTAGGTGTATTAGTTGGAAATTTAACAATGGTTTTCCAATTGAAGAATTTCATATCCATTAAACAAATAAAAAATGTCAATATGAAAAAAGAAAATTTTAGAGAGAGTTTTGGATTACTTGTACCTCAAACCGTTGATTCGGTAAAAAATGTTGTTTCAAGAGTAATACTAGCTAGTTTTAGTAGCTACACGCAAGCTGGATTATATGATCAAGGCTTGAAGATTGTCACAATGCTAAATGGAATATTACAGTCAGTTACAACGGCTATCATGCCTAGAATAACGTATCTTATCTCAGAAGGTAAAAATAAGGAAGCACTAAATATGGTAGGCAGAATAACTAGTATTGGCACATTTATATCAACTATTTTTATCTGTGGAGTTTTATCTGTGACTGAATTTTTTGTACCTATTTTTTTTGGGGGAGGATATGAGCCTGTCATAATTATAATGAAAATTTCTTCAGTATCTCTTATATGCACCTCACTTAGTTATATATTGGGAAAAGGGTTACTACTTTCTATGTCGAAGGATAAAGAATTTAGAAAATCGACATATATATCTTCGCTAACTTTAATAGTTTTAACTCTACTTCTTGTAAAATATTTAGGTGCCACCGGAGCTTCTTTTGCCTATTTAGCATCATCAGTATCTTTTTTGATTTCGATATTATATTTTCTCAGAATAGTTATTCCAATAAAGCAAATAATATTTCAAATTATTTATTCTATTATTGTTATATTAGGAGTAATGTTAATAATTGTAAATATAAAAAAAATATTTATTATTAATTCATTTGTAGTGGGCTTCATTATTTATGGATGTATCTCTGTGGCTATCACTACAATTTGCTATTATCCAAATTTAAAATATAGCAAAGGGAAAAATGAAAGTCATTTATAGATTAAACATAAAGGATTGATAGCTTTTATTTTGGAATTCTTGTATTCTAAAAATGTAGGAAAACGGCAATTTAAAATTGTTGGTTTTCCTACATTTTATCGTTACCGTTAACAATTAACCACAGCATTGCTCCGATTTTTGTGTTATTTCCTATCTTAATGGGTCCAAATAATTTTACGCCAGGTCCAATATAACAGTCGTCACCAATAATTGGAACTTGCTTAGGATCGCCATCAATATTTGTACCACAATGGATTCGGCAGTTTTTACCTATCTTACAATCCGGATTAATAATAATCATTCCGTTTCTGCAGATTGTTCATCACTTTATTTATTATTTATGGTAACCTTATTGTGGATATAGTTTATGGCGTAGAAAATTATCTACACTTAAATAAAACAAATTTAAAAAATGGTTAAAGGAGAAAAAATGAAAAGAGTTATTACTTATGGAACATTTGATTTATTACATTATGGACACATCAACTTATTGAAAAGAGCAAAAGAACAAGGAGATTATCTTGTAGTTGCACTTTCTACGGATGAATTTAACTGGTCCAAAAAACAAAAGAAATGCTATTTTTCTTATGAAAAAAGAAAGCAATTATTGGAAGCTATTCGCTATGTTGATTTGGTAATTCCAGAAAATGAGTGGGAACAAAAAGTACCAGACATTTCTTTATATCAAATTGACACTTTCGTTATGGGGGATGATTGGGCAGGAAAGTTCGACTTTATTGAAGAAGAAACAGATGCGCAAGTAGTTTACTTACCACGTACGCCTGAAATTTCTACTACTCAAATCAAGAAAGATCTAGAACAAAATAAATAAATTATTAGATATCAAAAGTAATCTGTGTAATGAATTGTCCTTCATTATCTTGTTTTTAAGAGTGATGAAGGACTTAATTTTAAATTTTTTTCATTTTGCTTGCTTATTTACGTCGTAAAGTTATTACAAAGGAGCGTGCTTGATGAAACTACTGCAAAAACTCTCCCCACAAACCATCATCCGCCTACTAACCATCTTCATCATGCTACTGATGAGTCAAACAACTTTCTACTTTTTAACTTTAAATACTTTTTTAGCCTACGTGCCGATTGAATTATCTTTTCAAATTCAAAGAACCAATCGTCCGTGGCTACAAAAGATTCTCGCAGCATTTTGGCTTTTGTTTTTCCCTAATATCCCTTACCTTGCTTCGGATATTATTCACGCAGATATGCTGACGATTTATTCCCCGGTGGGTAGTGTCCCTAGTGTGCGGCTTTGGGGGTTGTTGATTATTTTATTTCTCGTAGTGTTTGCGTATATTATTTGGGGGGTTACCCAGTTATTAGCCTTGGTGACTGCTTTGCAAATAAAGTATCGCTTAAAAAGTTGGATATCTTGGGGGATTTTACTAGGGATTTGTTTCTTATCTTCTATGGGCATTTATGCTGGACGTTTTCCACCTCGGTTGCATTCGATTTATTTTCTTACAGATCCTTGGCAAGTAGTGGACATTATTTTACTCCAATGGTCTGTGAAAAAACTAGAGTTGGTCATTCTCTTTTGGTTTTTACATCTGGGCATTTTGTTTGTCCTTTACATCCATGAAAGATTACGGCAAGTGGCGATAAAATAATAACGCCTCGTCAAAAGTAAACATTTCCTTGTAATTGCCCAATCAGATACTCCCTTTTGCAAGAATGCTTTGACAACTTATCTATCAATGGCTATCATTTAAAATAGAAAAACAACGGTAGCGACGAATACAGTCAATTTACCATAGAGAAAAGAGGAGTTTGCTTGTCTAGAGGAAAGAAAATCATCTTAGGGATTATCGGTATCATTGTGGCCATCACCTTGGTTGTAGTGGGATTAGGCTTGAAGGTGTACTTCGATGTGAAAGGATCCGTGGACAATACCTATGAATCGGTAGAACGGACAGAATCAGTCGGACGGGAAAAAGAAGTGGACTTAAAAAATCAGGATGCTTTCTCGATTTTATTATTAGGGATTGATACGGGAGACTTAGGTCGGACGGAGCAAGGGCGTTCGGATACGATGATGGTAGCTACGGTAAATCCTAGCGACAAGAAGACTACTTTGGTAAGTATTCCTCGGGATACTTATGTGCCGATTGTGGGCTATGGGACGGAAGACAAGATTAACCATGCCTATGCTTTTGGTGGGGCGGCAATGTCCATGGATACGGTGGCTAGCTACTTGGATATCCCTGTTGACCATTATGTTGCCATTAATATGAAAGGCTTGAAAGAGCTGGTGGATGCGGTAGGTGGCATCACAGTGGGCAACGATATGGAGTTTACCCAAGATGATTACACCTTTAAGCACGGGCAAATTACCTTAGATGGCGATATGGCCTTGTCTTACTCTCGGATGCGCTATGATGATCCTCGAGGGGACTACGGGCGTCAAGAGCGGCAACGGACAATTGTGCTTGGTGTGGTGAATAAGTTGTTAACATTGGATGGAATCACCAAGTATCAAGAAGTCTTAGACGCCATGGAGTCTAATATGAAGACGGATATGACCTTTGATACCATGAAGACCATCGCTTTGGATTACCGGGATGCCTTTACCAATGTGAAGACGGAACAAATGCAAGGAGAAGGCTTCATGCAAGACAATATCAGCTACCAACGCGTCTCTGATGAAGAACTGCAACGGGTTCAAGGAATTTTGGATCAAGAATTAGGTCTGTAAGCTAGATAAAGAAAACGCGAAAATCTGAAGGCAAGCTTGTTAAAAGCTACCAACAGATTTTCGCGTTTTTTGTTTGGCATTTATCGCTCCCACTGCCACATGTGTGATTCACCGAAAGTAAGTCTCACCTTTTTAATTCCTCCGCCCCAATATCTCCTTAGTCAACCGCTCCAACAACTCCCGGGTATTCCCTTCATCATCGGGCAATTTGCCAATGGCTTTCAAGGCTTTTTGGGTGTAGCGGCTGGCTTCTTTTTGCGCGCGCGTTACGCCATCGTGTGCTTGGACTAGCTGGTACACTGCTTGGGTGTCCTCATCGGTCATGGCTTCTCTTTTTTCTAAGAGGGGCGTGAAAGCAGCGCGATTTTTTTCCATAGCCAAAAGCAGTGGCAGGGAGTAGACTCCTTGGCGCACGTCTTCTAGGACGGGCTTGCCGATTTGGCTTTCTGGTTGGGTATAATCCAAGATGTCATCAATGATTTGGAAAGCAATGCCGATGTTCAGGCCAATTTCCCCACATTGTTTGGCGAATTTTTCGCTATTGCCACTTTCCAAAGCGCCGGCAGTACAACTTAAGGCAAAGAGTTCGGCGGTTTTGCCGGAGACATTGTCCAAGTATTCGGCGACGGTCATGTCTAAATCATAACGGCGGTCCATTTGGCCCAGTTCGCCGTTCAAGATTTTTTCCATACTACGGGAGTTCAGTTGCAGACTGCGAAGGGAACCTGCGTAGTCTGCAAGGAGTTTGAAACAACAGACAAAGAGATAGTCGCCGGCGTAAACAGCTACATCGTTCCCAAAGCGGGCAGCTACAGTGGGAAGATTACGGCGAGTGTCGGCTTGGTCTACGATATCGTCGTGAATCAAAGTCGCTGTGTGCAGCATCTCAATGGAAGCGGCCAGGGCGATGGCTTTTTGTCGGTCTTGTTCGGGACCGAAGCGAGAAAAAAGTAGCTGATAAGCGGGGCGCAACAGTTTGCCTCCTGCGTGAATCATATCTAGCACGGCTTTTTCTACCGGTTTATTTTTTAATTTGACGGTTTTTTCCATTAAGGCAAGGGTCTCTGAAAGCTCACCTTGCAAGGTGGGGTATTCCTGCCAAAGAGGATGAAGTTTCATAAGTGTACTCCTTTATTTCATGTGCCAGTGTTCTTGATGGGACTGGCGTTCATAATCCAGTTGGAATTTTTCTAAAGTGGTCACGCGCACCAGTAGGAAGTTGGCGGCAATGCCAATGGCAATCCCAGAAAGAATGCCTAAAAAGGAAAGAATTGGCAAATAGAGCATGACTTGCCAAGAACCGGCGATCATCGAGGCGGTGACCAGTTGGCCTACATTGTGTAAAAAGCCGCCAGTGGCACTGATTCCGATAATGCTGACCCGCTTCGGTCCCAGAGATTTCACTATAAGCATACCAAAATAACTTAAGATTGCGCCACTCATACTATATAAAAAAGTAGAAGTAGTGCCACCGAGTAAAGTGGTGAGAATCAAGCGAATCCAAACTAAGAGAAAGCTTTCTTTTTTGGGCATGGTGAAGATGGCGATAATGGTAATCAGGTTGGCGAGGCCCAGTTTGGCTCCAGGAGCAAAGGCAAAAGGATAGGGAATCATGTTTTCCAATAGACCAATGACCACGCCTTGAGCGCATAATAAGGAAATGAAGATTAAGCGACGATTTTTATTCATAGTGAAAACTGGCTAATAAATCAGCCCGTCATCTCCACCTCCTGTCGATTGGTCTTGGATTTCGATTACCAGTTTATGGGGGAGACAGACGATTGTTTCCCCATCTTTTTCTGCCCAGCCTCGTCGCACGCAGACTTGGTCGCCACAGTTGGCTTCCTTGATACGGATTTTATCTCCGGCCACTTCGATTATATTGTAATCCCCATCGGCATCGTCATAGCGATAAGTGTAAGTTTTTTTGTCTGAGGCTAATGTAAAACGCTTGATTTCTTTGCCGTCAATCCGCAAGACTGCCACTTTTTCTGAGGCATTTTGGTTCTCATTTGTGTTTCTTGTAATCCCAAAAATCACCAAAGGGAGAAAGGAGAGAAGACAAAGTAAGAGGATAATCGGTAAATCCCAAGGGCGTAAGCGACTATTTTTGACAAACTCTTTAAATTTCATAACTGTCCTTTCTACATCGATTTCAAAGGCTATTTTAGCATAGAATAAGATAAAAAGTAGTTGGCTAGCTTGAGGAAGCAACTCACCTTGACTATTTACCAAAAGAAAATCCTAGGCGTGAGGCCTAGGATTTTTGATTACTTTTTACTTAGGCGTTTTTATCGCCATAAATTGATTTCGGTGTGCCGTACCACCATCTACCCAGTTTCTTTTGAATCCAAGGAATTACCCAACGGTCAAGCCCAATGGCACGACCGGAGCCGTTCATCAAGGCAAAGGCCACAGGGATAAACCAAATGTTCACCCAGTAGAACATCCCGGACATACAGAACATGACCACGAGAATAATCGTAGTACCGCTCATTAACCAAGTAAACAAACCAGCCATCAAACAAAGGGCAATGCCGATTTCCACGAAGACCATGAATTTTTGGAAGAACATGGCAACGTCCATATTTGGCATAAAGACTTTCATAATGCTAGAGAACCAATCAGGGGCTTTGTCTAAGACCGCCATTGGTTCTTCACCATAGGCATAGCTCAAACCAAAGTGAGCGGCTTGGGCAACAGCTTCACCACCGCCATTCGTAGCAGCTTCACCAGCACCAGAAGCGGCAGAAGCCACATCGGCCGTGGAAGCAACTGTGGAGGCTACGGTTGCAGACGCGCCACCTACCGCATCGGCAGCAGAAGAGCCGGTGGAGGCAGTAGCACTAGCAGCGTAATCCCAAGTCCATGGGAAAACGGAGTTACCAGTGAACCAAGAACCTTCCCCAAACCAAGTGCTAGGTTTCAAGACTTCGCCGTTGCCGACAATTTTCTTGAAGGCTTCTACAAACCAGACCAAACCGTAGAAGACTCGCAATGGTACGCTCCACAAAACGTTGCCGTAACGTGAAGAATGGCCACGAGCCACGTTGCGGTCGTCTTTAATGTGGAAGAATTCGTGCATGATGTATTGGAACATATAGTAACCAGAACGAATGTCAAAGAAGTATTTCAAGTTGACGATGTGTTTCATAATCATAGCCATAAAGCCGCTTAAATGGATTTTGCCGAAGAGTTCAGCGACGCCCCATTTAGAGCCGATGGAAACCATGAAGCCTTGGTAGTTACTCTTGAATTTGTGTTTTTGACCGTCGCCTTTAATCGCTGAAACCACATTGGCTGCGGCACAGTGCGCCGTTTGTTCGGCCGCTTGCACGATTTGAGGAGTTGGTTTGTTTGGTTCTTCTTCGTAGTAGGATTGGTCACCGATGATGTAGATATTTTTATCTTCATATCCTTTGGCTTCCATGTATTCGTTGGCAACTAAACGTTGGCCCCGAGCGCTTTCCAAACCAAAGTCTGCAGCGTCACTTGTTGCCCGCACACCAGCAGACCAGATTAAAGTGTAGGTGTTAATGGTGCTGCCGTCTTTTAAGTTGATATGGTCTTTTGCTACTTCAGTGATTGGTGAGTTTAAGACCAATTCGACGTTTTTCTTTTCCATGTAACGAACGGCTTTATCAGCATCGTTACGGCTTAACATATTCAAAATCGTTGGCATTGCTTCCACGACTTTTAAGCTGAATTCATTTGGATCAAGTTTATTGTCTTTAGCAAGACGCTCTTTCCATTCGACTAATTCGCCAATCATTTCAATCCCGGTAAAGCCGGCACCACAGACGACAAAGGTCAACATGGCTTTGCGAACCGCTACATCTGGTTCAAGGGCTGCTTTTGCTACGGTTTCTTCAATGTGTTCTCTGATGCGCATAGCGTCTTCAAAAGACCAAATGGTGAAGCCGTGTTCTTTTACCCCGGGCGTCCCGAAGTCATTTGGTTCGCCACCCATCCCTAAAAGTAGGTAATCAAAGTTGTAGCTACCTGCTTTGGTTTTGATGACTTTCTTTTCTTTGTCAATGCCAGTGACTGTATCTGTCACTAATTGCACGTTCTTATTACGATTAAACAGATGTTTCAAATCGTATTGGATCGCAGTTGGGTCTACCCGATGTCCAGCTACTTCGTGTAATTCTGTCATCATTGTATGATAAGAATGACGGTCAATTAACGTAATCTTGACATCGTGATCCTTTTTCAATTTTTTTGACATATACTTGGTAGCTGCCACTCCGGCATACCCAGCTCCGACAACGACGATGTTCTTGGTTGCCATGGTAAATCGCTCCTTAATAATAAATAAAATATGGATTGATAATGATTACACAATCTTCACCATTATACAGACATTTTGAATATTTGTCTATTGGTTCGGTTTCCGGATGAACGGTTTGTGACGGTTCTTTTAAAGCAGCAGGTAGACCACTTTTTCTTGAATAAAAAGATTGATTCACCGCTTTTTTCGTGAAAAACAATTGATTATTGAATTTGATTATTTGTTATTTATAGTTGAATTTGTGAAAAAAGAAAGGGATTTTCGCGACAGATTTGGTGCGTGAAAACTTGTAAATTATTTTTCTAAATAGGAAAAAGCAGAAAGCAAAACTTGTCTATGAGAAAAAAAGGCTCTTTTAACAAGAGATTAAATGACAAGACAGATAAGTTTGCTTTTGCTTTGATTTTAAAATCAGTTATTTAATTTAGTAAAAAACATTTTGATATTGTGAATAAAAAGGCAATGAGAGGGAGGTTTGAGAATTTACAATTTCCATAAAGTTAGTAGGCTAACTCTTTAACTAGAAAAAAACAGTTCGCAAAAAAATGCCCAAATGCCTTGTCCTATATATAGACCATTATTTGTGGAAGAAAAATGTTATCGTTTTTAGTTGACTTATTTCAAAAAAAAACTACAATGTTAATTGTATCACAGACTTTTTAACAAGCTCTGTCATCGGAAATGAAATTATTGGAATGAAAAGGGGAAAGAATAATGAAAGCAAAGAAATTTGTTGCGGGCTTCACAGCCTTGGCTTTTTCAGCCTTAGTATTGGGTGCATGTAGTTCAGATAACGGTAGCAGTAGCTCTTCTGATTCTTCAGCAGCATCATCAGAAGTTGCAAGCTCATCTACAGCGGAATCTTCAACTGCTGAATCTGAAGCAAAAGTGGTTGCTGGGGAAGCAATGCAAGATGGTACTTACTCTTTGAAAGAATTAAATGATAAGAATGGTTACCATGTAGAATTCTCAATCACAACAAAAGACGGCAAAATCACAGAATCTAACTATGATTACAAAGATGCTGATGGCAACTCTAAAGCCGACGACGAAGAATACGAAACAAGCATGAAAGAAAAAGCTGGCATTGGACCAAAAGAATACATTGCCAAATTCAACGAAGAATTGTTAGCAAAACAAAATCCTTCTTCTATTGATGTGGTAACTGGGGCAACTCATTCATTTGATGCTTTCCAAAACTACGCACAACAATTAATCCAAGCAGCTCAAGCTGGCAACACAGAAGAAATCCAAATCGACAATGGTGCTGAATTGAAAGATGGCACATACACATTGACTGAAAAGAACGATAAAAACGGCTACCATGTAGACTTCTCAATCACAGTTGCTGGTGGTAAAATTACTGAATCTAACTACGACAACAAAGATGCTGACGGCAACTCTAAAGCCGACGACACTGAATACGAAACAAGCATGAAAGACAAAGCTGGCATTGGACCAAAAGAATACATTGCACAATTCAATGAAGGTCTAGTAAAAGCAATGGGTGAAGAAGAAGGCTCTCCTGCTAACATCGACGTTGTAACTGGGGCAACTCACAGCTACCACACATTCATTCTTTATGCTGAACAATTGATCAACGCTGCTGAAAAAGGTGACACTACTCCAATTACAGTAGATAACTTTGTTACTGAATAAGCAAAATATGTATTTTGTATTAAAATGAATAACGGGGATGTTGCGGTGAACGCAACATCCTTTTCTTTTTATTTGAATCAAGCTATGATACCACTAGCAAATAAGTAAGCAATAGGCAAATGAGAAATGAGGAAAATGATGAAAAAAGCAAAAATTTGGCTGCTAGTCGCCTTGGCTTCGGTCTTTTTGTTAGTTGGCTGCAAACAAAGCCAAAAAGAAACCACCACCTTGCGAGAAGATCCTTATTACCAAGAAAAATTCTTAATGGGGACTTACGTGCGGATTCGCGTGTATGATGAAGGAAAAGAGGACGCTTTGAAGCCTGCTTTTGACAGAATCAAAGCCTTAGCCGATAAAATTACCATTAACCAAGAAGGCTCTGAAGTGGATGCAGTAAATGCCCAAGCCGGGGTCAAACCGGTCAAAGTCAGTGATGATGTTTATCATCTATTGAAAACGGCCTATGATTACAGTGAGGAAACTAATGAAGCTTTCAATATGACCATTGGTGCAATTACTCAATTGTGGCGGATTGGTTTTGATGATGCTAGAAAGCCAGAACAATCTGAAATCGACAACGCTTTGCAACACATTGATTATCATAAAGTGATTTTTGATGACCAAGAGCAAACGGTATTTTTGCAAGACAAAGGAATGATTATTGATCTAGGCGCCATCGCCAAGGGATATATTACCGATGAAGCGGTGAAAGTCTTGAAAAAAGAAGGGGTTACTTCTGCTATTGTAGATTTGGGAGGCAATGTCTTTGTCTTAGGGCACAGTCCACGTGGGGAAGATGAGCCTTGGAATGTGGGGATTCAAGATCCTAACCAAGCCCGGGGGACCACTGTTGGGACTATTAAAGAAGCCAATAAAACCGTGGTAACTTCCGGAATTTATGAACGTTTCTTGGAAGTGGATGGCAAGAAATATCACCATTTATTTGATTCTCGCACCGGTTATCCTTTTGACAATGACATTGCCGGCATTTCCATTGTGACTGATAAATCCATTGACGGAGATGCGTTGTCCACTTCGGTTTATGCTATGGGAACTAAAGCGGGGCTGGAATTTGTGGAAGGTTTAGGCG
>NZ_JBCOJC010000018.1:16312-48417 GCF_040925905.1 Enterococcus sp. 2201sp1_2201st1_C11_2201SCRN_220225 | reverse complement strand
CATAGTGGTAATAAACATTCCAATCACCACATGGGGATATTTCAATTCTTTTAAAATTTGAGTAGCCGGTTGTAAGTCGGTTTTTTCAATCGGAGTAAATTCTTCGTGGACAAAAAAGAGACTTAAGAAAAAGACTAAAAGCAAAATACTACCGGTAATAAAGAAGGTCAGTCGATAACCAAAGGCGCTAGCGGTAATGCCGCCAACTAAAGGACCTAATAATTGCCCGGTAACGGAACCGGTAGCTAATGTACCTAATACTTGACCACTGCGCTTTTTGGGGGTACCAGTAGCAACGAGGGCTGTGGCATTACTAATATAGCCAGAAAAAACTCCTTGTAAGAGCCGTAAGCCTACCAACTGATAAACATTTGTAACCAAACCCATGGCGGCTAAAACCACGGCCATCCCTAGAGATGCTCGTAAAAGCATGAGTTTGCGACCTTTTTGATCGGCTAATCGTCCCCACCAAGGAGAGATGATTGTGGTTACTAGAAAAGTTGCAGAAAAAGCTAAGCCACTCCATAAGTTTAAGGCATGGGCAGAAAAATCTCCTAACGTATCGATGTATAGAGACATAAAGGGCATGACTAAACTAAAGCCGATACCGGCCATAAACGTACCGAACCAGAGGACAATCAAATTTTTTTCCCAAGTTTGGCGTGGTCGCATCACGGCTTCTTTGAGACGTTGAGGCAATAATGAAAACAAATAAAAGACTCCTTTATCTAGTGAAGATTCAAAGGAAATAATCTTTGAATCGAGGTCAAAAAAACTGCCTTACCATCATAGTACAGGAAAAGTTCTGGCGCAAGATGTCAGCTTCATAAAAGAAAAACTTAACGATCTTGCAAATACGAAGATAAAAAAACGGACATTTCTTTATAAATATGGTATTTTGATACAGAAATCTAGTTTGTGAAATAAGCAAGTGAGATAGAATTAGAAAAAAGGGAGTAGGCAAAATGTATCAAGTTGTCATCATGCATGGAGATAATGAACCTTGGTGGTTTTTTGAAGACTGGCGCAAAGATATTTGTTTTGAGCAACAGTTCGAAAGTGAGGAGCAAGCCATTGCTTTTTATCAAGGAGAATGGACTCGTTTAATGAAAGAATATCCAGAGCGTTCCGCCAAGCCTAATTATTTAGCCGCTTTCTGGAAAGCAGAAGATGAACGCTGGTGCGAAGAATGTGACGATTATTTGCAACAGTACACCGGATTGGCTTTATTAAAAGATTACCGACCTTTGACCGAAACCAGTAGCCCAGAGTTTTATCAGGAACTTCATGGTAAATCCAAGTGTCGTGTCTGTAATCGCCCACAACATTTTACCAACGTTTAAAAGACGAAGGAAGATGGCGCTAAACTTCTAGTAAAAGAAGGTAGCACCATCCTCCTTGGTCTTTTCTTGTGTGGTGCTATTTGATATGCTAGGACTAGTGTAAAGATGGCCGTATTGTAGCCAAAGGAAAAGGAGAAACTATGGGAAAAAAATTAATTGTTACAGAAAAACCCAGTGTAGCCAAAGATTACGCCAAAATTCTTGGGGCTAAAGCTCAAGGAAAAGATTACTTTGAAAGTGATCGCTACATCATCACCTGGGCTTATGGTCATTTATTGACTTTAAAATTACCGGAAG
The DNA here is from genome assembly GCF_040925905.1 of Enterococcus sp. 2201sp1_2201st1_C11_2201SCRN_220225. Lineage (NCBI taxonomy): Bacteria > Bacillati > Bacillota > Bacilli > Lactobacillales > Enterococcaceae > Enterococcus > Enterococcus sp. 2201sp1_2201st1_C11_2201SCRN_220225. The sequence goes on along the minus strand of NZ_JBCOJC010000018.1, from coordinate 46,777 downwards.
ACTTAAAACCTGAATGGAAAACTTGGCAATTGGAAACTTTGCCTATGATTCCTAAAGAAATCGGTCTAAAACCACTGCCTAAGACCAATCGCCAATTAAAAGTGATTGCCAATCTTGCCAAGCGTAAAGATGTCACCGGGGCCATCATCGCCACAGACTCTGGTCGAGAAGGAGAAGCGGTGGGACGCTATATTTTCCAGTGGATTCGTTTTAACAAACCTTTGGAGCGATTGTGGATTTCTTCTCAAACGGAAAAAGCGGTGAAAACCGGCTTTGCTCAATTAAAACCAGCACAACAATATGAAAATCTCTATCAATCTGCGGTGGCTCGAGGAAAAGCCGATTGGTTAGTAGGCTTAAACGTCACCCGGGCACTGACAGTCAAATACGAAGACAATTTAAGTGCCGGCCGTGTTCAGACTCCAACTTTAAATTTAGTAGCCAAAGCTCAAGAAAAAATGGAAAAATTTATTCCAACTACTTATTATTCAGTGGAATTGCTTTATGGCAATGCGAAAGGACGTCTGCAAACCAGAAATCCCCAACAGTTTAAAGAATGTCAAGATGCGGAAGCTTTTGTGGCGGATTTAACTGGCAAAATTGGCAAAGTAGTAAGTGTGACTCAAAAGGAAAAGAGTCAAAATGCGCCTTTGCCTTATGACTTAACGGAATTGCAACAAGTAGCTAATTCTTTGTATCAGTATTCTGCTAAGAAGACCTTAAATTTGGTGCAAAGCTTGTATGAAACCCATAAGATTGTCAGCTATCCTCGGACAGATTCGAAGTATTTACCACAGGATTTAGCAGCCACGATGAAAGAACGCTTGCAAGCTTTGGCCAACTATGATGAGCGGGCTAAAAAGTATTTATCCCAAGGGGCCAAGGTTAAACAAAAAGCTGTCTTTAACGATGGCAAAGTCACCGATCACTATGCTTTGATTCCCACTGAAGAACGCCCTCGAGGAGAAAAATTATCCACAGATGAAAGTCGGATTTACCATTTGATTGTGGAACGCTTCTTTGGTTTGTTTGCTGAAGCCTACAAAACGGCTAAAACCACTGCAGAAGTCCAAATCGGTAGTGAAACCTTTGTCTTTAATCAAGAAGAAGTGCTAGCTGCCGGCTGGAAAAATGATGCTAAGGCAAGCAAAAATCAAGTGGACTGGCAGCAAGTGAAAAGTCTCAAAGGCGAGTTTGCCATTATAAAAGAGCTAACCCAAGCACCGAAACTGTTAAGTGAAGGTACATTACTGGCTCAAATGGAAAAATACAACTTAGGCACTCCAGCTACTCGAGCAGAAATTATTGAAAAATTACTGAAATCCGAATTAATGGAACGTCGTGGCAACGGTCTAGGGGTCACACCAAAGGGCAAACAGCTATTGAGTTTGGTTAATCCTTCTCTAGCTTCTCCAGACATGACTGCCAAATGGGAGCAAAGCCTAGAAGCCATTGCGAAAGGAAAAGAAGACCCAGAGCAATTTTTAAAGGGGATTGAAGCTGCTACTCGGAAATTGGTAGCTGAAATTAAGGATTCTAAGGAAACCTACAAAGATTTCTCGTTAACTAGCAAATTGTGTCCCGAATGCGGTAGCCAATTACGAGAGCGAAACACTCGAGATGGCAAGGTATATATTTGTAGCAATAGTGACTGTAATTACCGGCGTCGGAAAGATCCCAAAGTTTCCAACCACCGCTGTTCACAATGTCATAAGAAAATGGAAATTATCGATGGGAAAAATGGAGCGTTCTTTAAATGCAAGTTCTGCGGTATAACGGAAAAAATTCCCGATAAACAAGAACGGAAAAAGAAAATGTCCAAGCAAGAAGAACGCCGTTTGTTAAAGAAATACACTCAGGAAGAAGAAATGGAAAGTCCGCTGGCAGCAGCGTTAAAAGCGGCGATGAAAGAGCAATAAATAGACTAGAGAAATAACTGAGGGTATAAAAAGAAGCGTTGGAAGGCAGCGCTAACTTTCTATAAACTATAAAGCAAAAGCCAGTGAGGCCTAAAAGAGACCTCACTGGCTTTTTAAATGATCCAATCCTTGCTTACTGAGTCGGATCTTCAACCCGTTCTTTTAAGCGGGTTTTCTTTGGTGCGCCAATAATCAATGGAACATTTTCATAAAGCACATCACTATACTCTAAACCAAACCAATTTTCTGGTGACATGGTTAATTTTTTGATGGCTAGTTTTAATTGCATAATTTGCCGTTCCCATTTGCCGATAACTGTATTGTTGGAAAGGATTTTGCGAATCAAGATAAATTGAAAATCACCTACATTGCGGCCTTTACTAATGGTGTATTTTTGTGGTTGCAATGGCAAACGCCCTTGTTTCATCATATCGTGAATGATTTGGCGAATGTAGACATTGACTTCTTGCCCGATACGGAAGCCCAAATAAAGTTTTACTTTCATCACATAGTCGGTGCCCATAGTATCAATGGAGTATTCTTGGGTATAAGGTTCATCGGTAACGACAACATTGACAAACCAATAAACTTCCGCTCGCTTTGGTCGTTTGTCTAAAATGGAATACAAAACGGCTCTTTCAATATGATCTCCTTCAATCCGAGGAACTAAAAAGACCACGTTGGTTTGATACATAGGCAGATGTTCATCTTGGCGCAATTCATCTAGCTGAGGCAAGTAATCCTTTAAATCCACTTCATCTGAAGCGCGCTCTTCAATGCGATTCCCCCATTCCCAAATCAACATCACTGCTAGAATCACTAAAGCAATTAAGACCGCCACAAAACCGCCGTGGAAAAACTTGACTGCACTGGAAATAAAGAAGACCACTTCAATTGCTCCAAAGAACAAGCTTATTAGTAGAGAGATAACTAAAGGATAGCCCTTTTGGTGCAAGAAGAAGAACAGTAAGAACGTGGTCATCAACATCGTAACTGTAATGGACAATCCGTAAGCTGCTTCCATATGAGAAGAAGTGCGGAAAGTAATGACGATTAAAGAACAAGCCAACCATAACAATAAATTCACTAAAGGAATATACATCTGACCAATGCTTTTTCCGGGATAAGTAATTTTCATCCGAGGCAATAGTTTCAACTTAATTGCTTCAGAAACTAAGGTGAAAGAGCCAGAAATCAACGCTTGAGAAGCAATCACGGCGGCTATTGTTGCAAAGCCTACCCCAAGAACCATCCAGCCATTGGGCATCATACGAAAGAAGGGATTCAAGTCTTCAATGCTTTGGTAGCTAGGATCTTGGTAGATTTTCGTCAACCAGGCGGCTTGGCCCAAATAGTTTAACATCAAACAGACTTTAACATAAGGCCAGCTGATATAGATGTTTTTCTTGCCTACATGGCCCATATCCGAGTATAGAGCTTCTGCTCCGGTGGTAGCCAAGAAAATATTACCTAAAATAAAAATACCTAAGTGGTTGTCAGGACTTAGCAGTAATTTCACCGCGTAGTAGGGATTAAATGCACGAATAACGCTTAAATCTTGACTGAAATTAATAATCCCCACGAGACCTAGAAAGGTAAACCATAAAAACATCACGGGTCCAAAGGCTTTTCCCACTAGATCAGTCCCAAAACGCTGCATGGAAAAAAGCACTAAGATAATGACTAACGTGATGATTACAATAATGTTTTGATCCATCCCGAAGCGTTGAAAGAATTCAGGAATCCCGCGTAGCCCTTCAATAGCAGTGGTCACCGTTACCGCAGGAGTCAAAACGCCATCTGCTAATAAGGCTGCACCACCAATCATGGCAGGGATAATTAAAAACTTCCCTTGTTTACGAACTAAAGTATAGAGGGAGAAAATCCCACCTTCACCGTGATTATCCGCTTTTAAAGCGATAATTACGTACTTAACAGTGGTTAAAATGGTTAAAGTCCAAAAGATGAGGGAAACAGCCCCCAAAATATAGTCGGGATTAATCGACTTTAGACCACCATTTTCGCCAACAATGGCTTTCATTACATACAATGGGCTGGTTCCAATATCACCGTACACAACCCCCATCGCCACCAACAAGCCCCCAAAAGAAATCTTATGGATTGGTTGGTGTTTTACCTGTGCATCTCTCATGGTTCTCCTCCAAAATTTACCCTTGGTCTGTGACACTTCACTTAGTGGACCAAGCAGGCAAGTAGTCTTTAAAAACAGACCATTTTGCTACCCACACTCTACTCAGAATTCTCTAAATAGTCAATCAAAATAGAAGAGATTACAGAAAAAATGGGATGCCGGCATATTTTTTTAATCAATTTTTCTTTTCATTTCTGCTTATCTGAAGTACAATTTCTTATAAAGAAAAAGAGGTGTGTTATATGGAAACTCAAAAACCTTATGGTACGGTATTGGTTAAAGCTTCCTATATATTGGATTATTTGGCGGGGATGCCAAATTCTTCCTTACAAGAAATTGCCAAGGGGACTCAATTGACTTCTTCTACGGCTTTGAAGATTTTAGATACGTTGATTTTGATTGGGTATGTGGAGAAAAGTATAGATAAAAACTATCGCTTAGGTACTCGCTTGATTCGGTACGCAAATCACGATTTGGCCCAAAATGCGTTAGTGGAAACAACCCAGCTTTATTTGGAACTATTAAATGAAGAAGTAGATGAGACCATTCATCTAGGAGTTTTAGCTACAGATGAAATATTATACCTTAATAAGATCGAACCGAAAAGGCAAACGATTTTAATGTCTTCTAAAATTGGCATTACCCGGCCATTGTACTCTTCAGCCATGGGGAAAGCCGTTTTAGCTGAATTTACTTCTGGGCAATACCGAGATTATTTAGAGAAGACTCAATTAGTACCTTATACACCTAATACTATTACCAATCCTCTGAAGTTAGCGGATGAAATCCAACAGGTGAAAACTAGCAAAGTAGCTTTTGATGATGAAGAGATGGAAAAAGATATCTTTTGTGTAGGTGCTACTATAATGACAGAAGGAGAGTTACAAGGGGCATTTAGTGTTAGCATGCCGAAATACCGCTTGACTCCAGAATTTAAAGAAAAGGTAGTTCGCTTAGTTTTAGAAACCAAAAGCCAGATTGAAGAACAGTTGCAGTCCAAATAATTCCTCTTATTTTGCTGGGAAAAGTAATTGTCTTTTTTAGAAATCCATGTATAATTAAGGTGTAATTTCTGATAAGAAAAATAATATTTCTTATTTGGAAATGTCGAGTTGAGATGTGCAGTACAATATTGTTATTGATGAAGAATACTTAATTTAGAGGAGTGGTTTTCAATGAAACGTGTGGATATTTTAAACAAATTGGCAAATGCTGGCGTGATTCCGGTAGTCCGAGGTGATTCCAAGGAACAAGGAATCAAATCTTGTGAAGCACTTTTGGCTGGTGGAATGAAAGGTCTAGAAATTACCTTTACTTTGCCTAAAGCCGATGAAGTGATTGCTGAAATCGTAGGAAAAAATGAAGATCCGGAGGTAGTTGTTGGGGCAGGCACCGTTTTAGATGCTATTACCGCTCGCTTGGCAATTATGGCTGGAGCAGAATTTATCGTAAGTCCAACTTTTGACCAAGAAACTGCTGAAATCTGTAACTTGTATCAAATTCCTTACTTACCAGGTTGCATGACCATTACTGAAATCAAAAATGCCTTGAAAGCTGGCGTAGATATTGTGAAACTATTCCCTGGATCTGCTTTTGGTCCTTCCATTATTGGAGCTTTCAAAGCACCGCTACCTCATGTGAACATCATGCCAACTGGTGGCGTTAGCTTGGAAAATATGAAAGACTGGTTCAAAGCTGGAGTGATCACAGTAGGTGTCGGCGGGAACTTAATGAAACCGGCTGAAACTGGCGATTACGCTGGGGTGACGGCCGCTGCTAAAGAATATATGGCAGAATTTGCACGGATTAAGGCAGGTCAAATATGAAAAAAATCGTCACATTAGGAGAAATCATGCTTCGCCTTTCTACGACGGATGCGTCACGACTGGCGGAAAATGCCCTGTTTGCGGCTCATTACGGCGGAGGAGAAGCCAATGTGGCGATCTCTTTGGCAAATTATGGACATCAAGTGTCCTTTGCTAGCCTTGTTCCTGAGAATCCACTGGGGCTAGCAGTGAAACAGCATTTGCAAAAATATGGCGTGGATTGTGACTTGTTAAAAATGGGTGGCGAACGTCTAGGTACTTACTATTTGGAAACTGGTATTGGTCTGCGTTCTTCTAATGTAGTTTATGACCGAAAATACTCTAGCTTTTCAGCTGCGGAAACTTTTCCCTGGGATTTTGAGGAACTATTGGCTGATACAGAGGTATTGCTGATTTCTGGGATAACGCCAGCATTGTCGCCTAATTGGCGTCAGTGGACCTTAGAGTTAGCAAAAGCGGCCAAAGCTTGTGGAGTTAAAGTTGGTTTAGATATCAACTACCGAGGGAAATTATGGTCAGTGGAGGCCTGTGGCGCTTTTGTACGAGAAATCGCCGGTTACGTAGATTATTTATCGGCAGCTCGTTTAGATGCGTTAAACTTTTTTAACGTGCCGGAACAAGAGAATGCCGACTTGAGCTATTATTATCAAGAAATTCAAGCTTGCTATCCAAATATTGAATTGTTCTATTCCACTACGAGAAAAGTTTACAATGCGAATCACAATCATTTAATTGGCAATCTTTACCAAAAAGGGCAATTGTATACTTCTAGTGAATATGACATTGCTTATATCGTGGATCGTGTTGGTGGTGGAGATGCTTATACTGGTGGCATTTTTCATGGCATCTTAAGTGGCTTTACTCCTGAAAAAACGGTGGAATTTGCAACATTAGCTTCAGCGATGAAACATACGGTTGCTGGGGATCATAACCAATTTAGCGCCACAGATATTGAAGAGTTATTAATCAGTGGTGTCAAAGAAATCAAACGCTAGTACTAGTCTCAGACTTAGGTCTGGGGCTTTTTTGATGGTAAATCTAGTTCATTCCGCTTTTTTATTAGAAGATAATTTGTTTTTTTAAAAGGTGAATTACTTGATTAGAGGGGAAAAGGTCTTTAAAAAGTACGGAATTAATTGAGATTGTGAAAAAAATACTATAAAGGATAAATAACTACTAACTGTTTTTTTATTTAATATAACGGGCATTTTAAGGAAAAGATACAGAATATTTGGTATTCTTTTTTCAAGATTGGTATACATAGGAGACGAGGTGGGACAGGTGTTTCGTAATCAACAGAAATTTTGGTTAGGCTTTGTTCTATATATTTTAGGAGGCATTATGCTTATCGGGGGTGTTTTACTAATCATCTTGCACATTTTAGGGATTCCAATTTTATTGTAAAAAAAGAAAGCCACACCAGGTGACTTTCTCAGTAAGCAATCAGATGAAAGATGCCCATAAAGACTGCTTTGATTTTACGAATCCATTTATTTTTGTCTTCTAATTCTGCATAGACCGACTTAATACTGCGACGAGTTAAGAGATAGAAGAGATAGGCAACGGCCACAAAAAAGAGGAAAAATAAAAATAAAAATAGCATGATAAACCAGACAACTCCTCAATAATAATCAAAATAATTCCAAGATATATGACCAGAGGGCTAAACTACCTTTTAGGTCACAATCCGCACTTTACCCTATCAAAAAAGTGGAAAAAGTGCAAAGAATATCAGGCTGGATTTGTAAATTTAATAAAATTTATGATTAAAACGTTTTCGCCTGCTGCTTATTCACTAAATAAGTAATAGGCTTTTTCTTTGTGGAATATCCTGAGAGGAAAACTGTTGTTCCCCGATTTTTTTGGTATAATGGGAAGGATGAAATGAGGGAAAATAGGAATGGCACAAAAAAAACGTAGACGAAAGAAAACAAAAAAAGAAATCCAACAACAAGAGAAATTGACGATTTTATTTGTTGGCGTGTTGTTTGTCCTTTTAGCAGTCTTCGGTCTATTTCGCTTAGGCTTTTTAGGAATCTTGTTAGCCAATTGTCTGCGCTTGATTGGTGGAAATACTTATCCAGTGTTAGGTCTTGGCTTAGGAGCGTATGGCATCTGGCTGATGGTTAAAAAATTAGATGCGAAAATTGAAAACTATCGCCGGGTAATCGGAGTGTGCGTGTTGTATCTAGGGGTGTTGCTGTTGTTTCATGCAGTGCTTTTTGGAAAAGTTCAGCAGACGCCTAATATTATTGGTACAACTTGGAGCTTGTTGTTACAAGATATTCGTGCTAGTCAAGTGACACAAAATGTGGGGGGCGGAATGTTAGGCGCCTTTTTATATAGTGCCACTTACTTTCTTGTCTCCCAAGTGGGTAGTTATTTGATTGCTATTTTACTTTTATTATTTGGCGCTTTTTTGGTTAGTGATTTATCAACAGGACAGCTAGTGGAACTTTTCCAAGACTTAGGCAATCACATCAGCCGTTTGCTCACTGCTTCTCCCGAAAAACAAGCAGCCCGAGAAGCGAAAAAAGCCCAACGTCAAGCAGACAAAGCTGCTAAACTGGCAGCAGAAAAAGAAGCAGCTAAGGCCCAGATTTTGGCAAATGAAAAGAATCAAGTTCGACCTTTAACAGAGGCTGAAAAATTAGCTCAAACAAAGCAAGAACCAACAACCATTGTAGAACCAGAGCAAGGAGATATCTTCAGTCGTGTACAAATTGATGGCTTTACACCACCAGAAACGCAAATCCCTCAATCAAGTACACCCCAAGCAGAACAAACACCGGAAGTAGAAGACGACGGGGAAGATTTGGACTTTGAAATTTCAGAGGAGCTGGAAGATCGAGACTATCAATTGCCACCGGTGACTTTATTGGATCAGTTGCCACCTACTGATCAATCCGATGAATACAAGCGAATTGAACACAATATTGGCGTGTTAGAAACCACCTTCCAAAGTTTTGGGGTGGATGCTAAAGTGGTGAAAGCTAGTTTGGGTCCGGCAGTAACCAAATATGAAGTTCAGCCGGCAGTGGGGGTTAAAGTTTCAAAAATTGTTAATTTAACCGATGATATTGCATTGGCGCTGGCCGCAAAAGATGTGCGTATGGAAGCCCCAATTCCCGGAAAATCTTTAATTGGGATTGAAGTACCCAACAGCACGGTTTCTACGGTATCTTTCCGAGAAGTCATTGAAGCTACTCCGGATCATCCAGATAAATTATTGGAAGTACCATTGGGCCGGGATATTTCCGGTCAAATTCAATTGGCAGATCTTTCCAAAATGCCTCACTTGTTGATTGCCGGATCTACTGGGAGTGGGAAGTCAGTGGCGATTAACGGGATTATCACCAGCATTTTAATGAAGGTCAAGCCCCATGAAGTCAAGCTCATGATGATTGACCCGAAAATGGTAGAATTAAATGTTTACAACGGGATTCCTCATTTATTAACACCAGTGGTTACCAATCCTCGAAAAGCGGCTCAAGCTTTACAAAAAGTGGTAAAGGAAATGGAAGAGCGCTACGAGAAATTTGCGGCCACGGGAGTGCGCAATATCACCGGCTACAACGAATTTGTCCAACAGCGCAGTTTAGAAGATGGTGAAATTCATCCGACCTTGCCTTTTATTGTGGTCATTGTAGATGAATTAGCCGACCTTATGATGGTGGCGTCTAATGAAGTGGAAGATGCCATTATTCGCTTGGCCCAAATGGCACGGGCGGCGGGGATTCACATGATTTTAGCTACTCAACGGCCAAGTGTAGATGTTATTACCGGAATTATTAAAGCCAATGTACCTTCTCGTATGGCTTTTGCCGTATCCAGTGGGGTGGATTCCCGGACGATTATTGACACCAACGGGGCGGAAAAACTTCTAGGTCGAGGCGATATGCTCTTCTTGCCTATGGGGGAAAATAAACCACTTCGGGTGCAAGGAGCCTTTATTTCTGATCATGAAGTGGAACGGATTGTGGAGTTTGTCACGGATCAGCAAGAAGCCCATTATGAAGAAAAAATGATGGTCACTGATGAAGAAGCAGCTGGTGGCAGTGCAGGAAGTAGTGCGCCAGAAGATGAACTCTTTGACCAAGCCAAGGAGTTGGTGGTGGAAATGCAAACCGCCAGTGTTTCTTTATTGCAACGCCGTTTTAGAATTGGCTATAATCGGGCGGCTCGCTTAGTAGATGAATTGGAAGCTCACGGAGTAGTGGGGCCTTCTGAAGGAAGTAAACCGCGAAAAGTCTTAATCGAACCGATACCGGAAGAACCAGAAATATAATATAGAAGCAAAATGCGTCGGCTTGCGGGCTGACGCATTTTTTATGACTTGGCTTTTTGTTAAGAAGCTATAGGGGGAATTGAAATACTACGGTTTTTCCGTTATAGTAGGAACGATATTTTTGGAAACGAGGGAACGATTTGAAACCATCTATTTATGGTCTGACCAAGGCCCAATTGACTTCTTGGCTAGCAGAACAAGGGGAAAAGAAATTCCGAGCTACCCAAATTTGGGAGTGGCTTTATGAAAAGCGGGTGGACTCCTTTGACCAGATGACTAATCTGTCAAAAAGCCTGATTGAAAAATTACAAGAACACTATGTCATTAATCCCCTGACTCAACTAGTGGTTCAAGAAGCCAAAGATGGCACGGTGAAATACTTGTTTGAATTACCAGATCAAATGATGATTGAAACGGTATTAATGCGCCAAGAATATGGGATGTCGGTTTGTGTGACGACACAAGTGGGCTGCAATATCGGTTGTACCTTTTGTGCCAGTGGTCTTTTGCGCAAACAACGGGATTTGACTGCAGGAGAAATCACAGCCCAAATTATGTTGGTACAACGCTATTTTGATGAACGAAATCTAGGTGAGCGCGTTTCCCACGTGGTAGTGATGGGCATTGGCGAACCCTTTGATAATTATGATAATGTCATGGACTTCTTGCATATTATTAATGATGCGAAAGGGTTGGCCATTGGGGCACGGCATATTACCGTATCCACCAGTGGTTTGGCTAAAAAAATCCGCGCTTTTGCTGAAGAAGACTTACAAGTCAACTTGGCGATTTCACTCCATGCACCCAATAATGAAGTTCGTTCTTCCATGATGCGGATTAACAAGAGCTATCCTTTAGAAACTTTAATGGAAGCTGTGGATTATTATTTGTCGAAAAACAATCGCCGCATCACCTTTGAATACATCATGTTAAAAGATGTGAATGATCACTTGGAACATGCGGATCAATTAGCAGCCTTGTTACAAAATAAGAAAAAGTTGGCCTATGTGAACTTGATTCCCTATAATCCCGTTAGTGAACACGATCAATACAGCCGTAGTGACAAAGAGGCCCAATTGCGTTTTTATGATCGTTTGAAAAAACGAGGCATTAACTGTGTTATCCGCAAAGAACATGGGACAGATATCGATGCTGCTTGTGGTCAATTACGGGGGAAACAAATGAAAAAAAGAGCCGCTAAAAGCAAAGTAGCAAAAAAAGCCATTGCTACAGAGTCACTTTAGACAAAGGGTGAAGGTAAAGAAGAACAGGCCTTAGATACTAGCAAGTATCATGGCTCTGTTCTTTTTTGCTAGCAGTTGAAAGCGAATCAATACCTGAATAAGTGAGGAAATGGTACAATTGGGTCATTATAAAAAGTAGGTGAAGCTATGATTGTCACAGAATTTGATCGAGAAGACCCAAGTTTAAAAGTTCAGTTGGCGGATTTATTGGAGCTGACTTGGCCGGATGCATACGGAGGAAACGGCGCTCGAGAAGTGGATCAATTATTGCAAAAAGATACCGTCGCCATTGCTGCTTTAGTCGGCGATGAATTAATCGGTTTTGCTACAGCACTACCGCAATACGGTCAGACCGGCTGGAAATTGCGGATTATGGCAGTGCGAGATAGTCACCGTAAGCAACGGATTGGCGCTCGACTGATGGCCTTTATAGAAGAGGAAGTCGCTTCAAGAGGTGGCTTGGTGATGTATTTAGGGGCTGCTGATAACTACCATCAGACAAGCTTAAGTGAAGAAGACTTATTTGTGAATCCATTACAGAGTTTACAAGAAATTGAAAATGTAAATCATCATCCTTATGAATTTTATCAAAAACAAGGCTATCAGCTTGTAGGAGTGATTCCTGATGCCAATGGCTGGCAACAACCAGATATTCTTATGGCAAAGCGCTTAGTAAAACGACCAGCTGATTTATAAAAATAACTAAATCAATTAATAGAATAAGGATTGGTCAAAAAGAATGGGCCAGTCCTTATTTTATTTGTCTTTTAGTAAAACGCTATACTACTTTTCTGTAAGGAAAAGGCAGTTTTTTTGTCATTATTTTTTAGAGATTGAATAAAAGAAAAAGAGTCAATAAACTTGTGAATGAAGCAATTTTTATCATGGATGAATTTTTGTTTATCCAATAATAGATGTTCTTTTATGGAAATATGCGTGATTTGCTTGATTTTTCTATAAAAATTCATTAGACTTGAGTACAAGTTTGAAAGTAGGCAATATTCAGAAAATTTAGCGAGAGGGTGAGAGACATGAATGTTTTAAAGGCTTATAAATTTCGTTTATACCCTACAGGGGAACAGCGGAAGTTTTTTATTGAAACATTCGGTTGTGTCCGTTTTACCTACAATGCTTTGCTAAAAGATCGGGAACAAAGCATTCCAGGTGAAAAAAACTCTTTAACACCGGCTAAATTGAAATGTAGCTATCCTTTTTTAAAGCAGACCGATAGCTTGGCATTGTCCAATACGCAGCGAAATTTAGATCGAGCTTTTCGTAATTTTTATGCTGGCCGATGCGCTCATCCCAAATTGAAAACCAAAAAAAATCAGTGGCAGTCTTATACCACAAACAATCAACAAGGGACGATTCGCATTGAAGAGGGTCAGTTGAAACTACCTAAATTAAAGAGCTTGGTTCCTTTAAATCTTCATCGAGAAGTAAAAGGGCAGATTCGTTCGGCGACTATTTCTGCAAAAAATTTAGAAGAGTTCTATGTTTCCTTGCTTTGTGAAGAAGAAGTTACACCCTTGCCTAAAACGCGGAAAAAAATTGTTTTGCATTTTTGCCCGGAACAGTTGCTTCAAGAAAATCAAGGATTAAAAACTCGATTTTGCCAAGAGGAACTTCAAGAAAAAATCGCCCGGGAAGAACGGCGACTGGCGATTCGTTCGGAAAGTGCTCGTCGGCGTCTGGTTAAATTAAAAACAGCCAAAAATTACCAAAAGCAAAAAGCCCGCGTTTTGGAATTGTATCGTCACAAAAAAGCCCGCAAGCAGAGCTATATGGATGAGTTGTCTTTAAAACTGGTGGAAAAATATGATGAGATTATTCTTTACCACGCATCAAGTCAAACCGGTACTTTCGGCTCCAGTGACTGGCAACATTTTCTCCAAAAAGTTCAGTATAAAGCTCGTTGGTACGGCAAAACGGTTGTGGTGAAATCATTGCAGAAAAAAGCTTGAGAATGAAAAAACAATGGAACTGGAAGGGACTCCAGGGATCGCCTAGGGTATAGAAAAAGTCTTTTGATTTTTGTTTCTAGGAAGCCTGTCCACTAATTATAATAAACCATTATCTAGGCCGCGAATTTTCGCGGCTTTTTTCAATGAAATACTAAGAAGGTACCGTATCAAAAAAACGAGGCCAGCAATTAATAGGCTGACCTCTTTTTTAAGCTTGTTTTCCTTGTAAAACTTCTTCTTTTAACTGGTAAATTTTCGACGGGCGGCCAATGCCTAGCGGGCGCTCGCCGATTTCATCGAAGTATTGGAGCATAGCTTTTTTATAATTAGAATGGTCAATGGAACGAAAATCTACTCCCCAGAACTTCGCGAAAACTTTACGCGCTTCGGTAATGGTAAAGCTATCCCCTAAGACTTGTAAGACTAAAGGCTCGTGTTCCATTTTATTGGCTACTCGATTAAAAGCTTTTAAGATGAGTTTACTGTGGTCAAAGGCTAAGGTATCGTTGCCTGAGGAGTGACCACTCTTCAAATCTAAGATGATTTCTACCCCGCCGGAAGTGAGATACAGTTGATTGCCACGGCGTTCCATATTAAACCAACGGACTTCGTTGGCATCATCACCGGCAATTAACGGTTCTTCTCCAATGAAAGCCAAGTAACTCACAGTGACCACCCAGCCGCGAGGATCTCGATTCGGAGTGCTAAAGGTGTGAAGTTGTTCGATATTATGAGAAGCAATAGTGACGCCAGTTTCTTCTTTGGTTTCCCGTATGACACTGTCATCGGTGGACTCATTAGGATTTACAAAGCCTCCCGGTAGCGCCCAAGAATTGCGATAAGGATGGCTTTTACGTTGAATTAATAAAGTCTTCAACTGATCTTCTTCTTTGTTGTAACACATCAAAACCATATCCACGGTTAAGGAAGGTTTGGCGTATTCCGGATGATCTTGCCGGTGGTACCAATCCAAAAATTCGCCTTCAGTGGCGATTTGTTCGTAATAGATTTTCTCTTCTGTGCTAGAAGTAAATTCTTTCATAAATGGGCGGGCCTCCTGTCAATCACTGTAGTTATATTGTATCACGTTTCAAAACTTGATTTTATGGAAAATCAGCCGAATACAAAGGGGGTAATCAAATTAAAAAAGAAAAGCAATAAGTAAAAGGGTAGCGCTCGATTGGCTTTATCGGCAATGGCTCGAAGTCCACAACCAAAAATCAGCAAATAGAGCAGTAGTCGAAGAATTTGGAGAATCAGTAAAAAAGGACTCAACAAATCTTGAGTATTAAAATAAGCATAAATGAAAGGATAAAAACTGGCAAAGACCATCCGAATAAAGGTCAAGACGGTAACCAGTGCGATTAAATTGCGATGGCGTTTTGGCATGGCGGTCCCTAAAATAGGGAAGGTCACTTCCTTTTCTGTTTTGACAAGAAAATCTTTGTCTCGTCCTTTGATTATAGCATTTTTTTAAGTCTTGAGAGAAGCTATTCTGATTGAGAAAACTACTTACACGCTAAAAAGGGACTTAAGGGGGGATCAAAGAGGAAGAACAGATTGTATTTCCCCAGGTGAGCCTAGTAAAAGATGTTGTTAATCGCTGGATTATTTATGGTATACTACAAAAGAATGAGCAAAGTGTCGGATTATTTTCCGACCAATGAGGAGGAAGTACACGTGTCTGAAAAGAAAACATTTTACATCACGACACCAATCTATTATCCAAGTGGCAAGTTACATATTGGCAATTCTTATACCACGATTGCTTGTGATGCGGTTTCTCGTTACAAACGTTTAATGGGCTTTGACGTCTTCTATTTGACCGGAGTGGACGAACACGGCCAGAAGATTGAAAAGAAGGCAGAAGAGCTAGGTGTGGAACCTCAGGCTTACGTGGATCGCATGGCTGCCGACGTGCAAAAACTGTGGAAAACTTTGGACATCAGCTATGATAAATTCATTCGTACGACAGATGATTACCATAAAGCAGCCATCCAAAAAATCTTCCAACGGCTCTTGGATCAAGGGGATATTTATTTAGGAGAATATGAAGGCTGGTATTCGGTCTCCGATGAAGAATACTTTACAGAAACCCAATTGGCAGAAGTTTACAAAGATGAAAATGGCAAAGTCATCGGCGGGAAAGCGCCTAGTGGCCATGATGTAGAATTGGTGAAAGAAGAGTCTTATTTCTTTAGAATGAGCAAATACGCGGATCGCTTAGTAGCTTATTACGACGAACATCCTGAATTTATCCAACCAGAATCTCGCAAAAAAGAAATGATCAATAACTTTATCAAACCTGGTTTAGAAGACTTAGCGGTTTCTCGGACAACCTTTTCTTGGGGGATTCCTGTAAAAGCGAATCCGAAACACGTGGTTTACGTGTGGATTGATGCCTTAGCAAACTACATTACAGCATTAGGTTACGGCTCTGATGATGACAGCCTCTTTAAAAAATATTGGCCTGCTGATATTCATATGGTGGGCAAAGAAATCGTGCGTTTCCATACGATTTACTGGCCAATTATGTTAATGGCTTTGGATTTGCCATTGCCAAAACAAATCTACGGTCACGGCTGGTTAATGATGAAAGATGGCAAGATGAGTAAATCGAAAGGCAATGTGGTTTACCCAGAAATGCTGGTGGAACGCTATGGATTAGATGCTTTACGCTACTACTTGTTGCGGGCGGTACCTTTTGGCTCAGATGGTGTCTTTACTCCAGAAGACTTCGTATCCCGGGTGAATTACGACTTAGCTAATGACCTAGGTAACTTGTTAAACCGCACGATTGCGATGATCAATAAATACTGTGGTGGTGTGGTACCAGACTACAAGTCCAAAATCACTGCTTTTGATAGTGAGCTTTCAACTACAGCGGCAAATGTAGTCGGCCGTTACCACCAAGCCATGGATAAATTAGAATTCTCCACCGCCTTAAGCGAAATTTGGACCTTGGTTTCTCGGGCGAATAAATACATTGACGAAACCGAACCATGGATACTCGCAAAAGACGAAGAGAAAAAAGCTGAATTGGATTCTGTCATGGTTCATTTAGCTGAATCTTTGCGGATTGTGGCAATTTTATTGCAACCGATTATGACTCAAACACCAAAACGCATCTTTGAACAACTTGGTTTGGACAAGGAAAAAATGCAATTGGAAGACTTGCACTTCGGAGAATTCCCAAGTGGCACCCAAGTAGTGGCAAAAGGCACACCAATTTTCCCTCGTTTGGAAATGGAAGTAGAAGTCGACTACATCCAAAAGAAAATGAGTGAAGGTGCCGGCAATACGGAAGACACCGTGAAATGGAACCCGGAAGAAACCACATTGGTATCTGATAAAGGGGAAATCAAATACGATGACTTCGAAAAAATGGAACTAAAAGTGGCTGAAGTTATCGATTGTAAAAAAGTCAAAGGCGCAGACAAGCTCTTACAACTACGCCTGGCTTGCGGGGATGATCAAGACCGACAAATCCTATCGGGAATTGCAGAATATTATCCAGACCCTAGTGTCTTAATCGGCAAAAAAGTGGTCATCGTGGCGAATTTAAAACCGCGGAAACTTCGAGGCTTAATCAGCCAAGGGATGGTTTTGTCTGCTGAAGATGACAAAGGCCGCTTAGCAGTAGTTGAAGCACCAAAAGGAATGCCTAATGGGGCGATTATTGCGTAATCATTGAATATAAATATGAAAAAAACTCAACTTCCACTTAAGGAAGCTGAGTTTTTTTGAATTCATGAGTTGCGTTATTTTACAACTGCTCTGCTTGCATTTGATACATCTGCTGGTAAATGCCACCTTGTTTTAATAAGGATTCATGGGTGCCTCGTTCTTTAATTTGGCCTTTGTCTAAAACTAAAATTTGCTGAGCTTCTTTAATTGTAGAAAGGCGATGGGCAATCATAAAAGTGGTGCGGCCTTCTTGCAAAACCGCCATAGCTTTTTGGATGATGGCTTCGGTTTCTGTATCCACGTGGCTAGTGGCCTCATCGAGAATTAAAATCTTAGGATCAAAGACTAGCGCCCGGGCAAAACTAATCAATTGCCGTTCACCACTGGAAAATTCATTGCCTTTTTCTACCACGGGATGATGGATACCTTCTGGATAACGTTTGAGTAAATAGTCCGCCCCAACTTTTTTCAGCGCTGCCACTACTTCTTCGTCGCTGATCTTAGCTTGATTCATGGCAATGTTGCTGGCGATGGTTCCGGTGAAGAGATAGGGATCTTGTAAGACAATGGCCATATGTTGCCGCAGACTTTGGCGGTTGAAGTCTTTAATCACTTGGCCGTCAATGGTAATCTGTCCTACTTGAGGATCGTAAAAACGAAAAAGCAAGTTTAAAATACTAGATTTTCCAGATCCGGTGGGACCTACCAAGGCGATGGTTTCCCCAGGTGCAGCGGCAAAGGTGATTTGATGTAAAACTTCTTGATCAGGAAGATAGCCAAATGAGACGTGATCAAATGCCACAGCTCCATCGGTAATGGTAAGCTCGCTGCCACTTTGATCTTCAATCGGTTCATCGGCAAATTCAAAGATGCGCTGCCCTGCCGCCAAAGACTGCTGGATATTGGCAAAGATTTGAATCATGCCGTCAATGGGATCGAAAAGGCGGTTGATATAGTCGATAAAGACGTAGAGCAAACCGGCAGATAAAGCCATTTTGCCATCTAAAAACAAGGCAGACAGCGTAACAATCACGGCTAAAATCGTGCCATTACGCAAGACGTTGGCAAAACCCCAAGCCACAGCAGAGTCTAAAAAGACATATTTTTTGCCGGCGTTCTGCCATTTGGTAACCGTCGCTTTGAACTCGTCTAGAAGTTGTTTTTCTTTTTGAAAGGCCTGAATTACCGGCATTCCTTGAACAAATTCATTCAACTGACCGCTGATTTGAGAAGTGTATTCCCGAATATCTAAGTTGTAACGATTGGCGTATTTGGTATAAAACTTCTGCCACAAAAACAAAATCGGAATCAAGAGTAAAAGCCAACCGCCTAGATAAGGGTTCAACAAAGTGATGGCGATAAAAACGCCAATAATCGAGATTAAATTGCTGAGCATATTACTTAAGACGTTGACGTAAAAATTAGAGCGCAAGACTTCAGTATCATTGGTGATACGCGCGACGATTTTTCCAGCCGGAATTTGATCAAAGTAGGAAATAGGCAGCTGGTGCATGTGCCAAAAGAGATCATCACGCATTTCTTTTACAATCCGGTTAGCCATTTTACGTAAGTTCAAGATACTGATATAACGAAACAGGGAAGCAATCAAGTTAATGCCTAAATAAGCAGCTAGCAGCATCATCAACAATGAAAAATTCAATTGTCCAGTTTGAAAGGCCGGCGTCATCACATCATCCAAAGAGCGCTTGGCAAGCAGTGGGGTGCTAAGTTCCAAACAAGCAGCACTGACTAAGAGTGCGGTGCCGGCGATAAAAGTTTTTTTGTGATTTTTCAAATAACCGAAAAGACGTTTAATCGTTGGCAACAAGTTTATCGCCTCCTTTAATTTGTTGATGGAAATACTGCTCTTGATACCAACCAGGTTGGCTGATTAGTTCGTGGTGACGACCAGACTGGCTGATTTTACCTTCATCTAGAACAATAATATGATCTGCTTGGGTCACAGCTGATAGCCGGTGGGTGACGATGACTAGTGTGGGCTTTGTGACAAGAGTACCTAAGTTTTCGATAATCGCTTGCTCTGTGTTGGCATCTACGGCGGACAGTGCATCATCTAAAAGAAGGAGTTGGCTATTACGCAAGAAAGCTCGAGCTAGTGAGAGGCGTTGTTTTTGTCCTCCAGATAAAGAGACGCCTTTTTCGCCTACTAAAGTGTCTAATCCTTGGGGCATATTCTGCACATCTTTGGCAAAGCTTGCGGTTTTCAGGGCTTGCCACAGCTCTTCATCACCGGCTTTATCGTTACCAAATAAAAGATTTTCTCGAATGGAGCGGGAAAATAAGGTGTGCTCTTGAGGAACTTCTGCTAAGAGATTGCGTAAGTCTTGGGTTTTATAGCTGGTCAATTTTTGCCCGTTAACCAAAGGTACTTGGTGGGAATAGGGATAATAATGCCCAAACTGGCGTAACAGAGTAGTCTTACCACTCCCAGTTTTACCTACAATACCAATTACTGCTCCTTTGGGAATAGTCAAATGAATGTCTTGCAAAATTAGCCGTGAATTTTGCGGGTAATGGAAATTAAAGTGTTCAAAACGGAAATCTTGTAAGGTTATAAGCGGGGTCCTGCCGTCTTCTTCCATATCATCTGATGCTTGTAAGACTTCACTGATGCGCCGCCACGATGCAGCGCCTTGTTGCATGACATTGACTAAATCTCCGGCAGAAATCATCGGCCAAACAATCATTCCCAGATAAACTTGGAATGAAACCATGGCTCCTACAGTGATTTCTTTTTCTGCTACGAAAAAGGCCCCCACACCAAAGCTTAAAACAAAACTTGTGGCCAATAAAATCGTAATCAATGGCCCAAAGCGCGAGTCGATTTCTGACACTTCATTATTTTTTGCCAATGTCTCTGTAGTCTTTTGTTCAAATTGTTCTTTTGTGGCACCTTCTAGTCCAAAAGCTCGCACTACCCGGATACCGTCAATCATTTCTAAGACTTCGCTATTCATTTCTGAGACGGCATTTTGGGCTTTGGTGAACTTGGCATCCATTAAAGAACCCCATTTAAAAATAAAATAAGCTAAAAAGGGCATCGGTACTAAGGCTACTAAAGTCAATTTCCAAGAGACGGTAATAGCCATCATACCTAAAATAAAAGCTAAATAGACACTGGTGTTCAAAAAGACCATTAAACCGTAGCCGATGGTCATCCCCATCACTTGTACGTCATCATTAGCTCGGGTCATCAAATCCCCGGTACGAAAGCGATGGTAAAAAGGAGACCGCATTTTGAGAAAATGAGCCATAATTCTGCCCCGCAGCTGACTTTGCATATCGTAAGAACCGATAAAAAGAAAGTAATTCCAGACAAATTCCGTGATGTAAGCTGTGGCTATCGCTCCTAGAAAAAGTCCGCCGTAAAGAAACAGTGTGTGCCAAGTGAAGTCCGCTTCTAAAATTGCATCGATAAACAATCGCAGGAGATAAATCGGGGCCACATACATCCCGCTAGCTGCCAACATAAAGAGGACTACTACGGTATAGCGACCTTTGTGTTTGGTAAAATAGGACCATAAATAAGCAAAAATAGCATTCATCAATAGAACCTCATTTCAAAGAATAAGTAAGTAGTAAAAGACAAAAAGACTCCGCCCGACAAACGGGCAGAGTCGAAAAGGCAGTATGTGCCGTTGATTGCTCTAAATTATGCCAGCAATGTGTACCGACGTTTTTAGAGCGACCCCTCCAGGTTGTTAGGTAGAAAAAGCAATGGGAATGTGGTGGTTAAATCAAATGTTACAATACTCATAGCTGTTTCCTCCTTCCTGAATGGTTGTTTTGGCTATAGTAGACAAGGGTGCTTTACGAGATGAGTATACAGGTTTTTGTTATATAAAACAAGAATAATGGCAATTATTTGAATTTTTTTGCGAAATGGACATGTTTTTTGGCAAAAGTGTTTCATTTGGTTACAGAAAATTCTGGGGAAAAGATTGCTATCGGTGGCTTCCTCCTATATAATGGCAATTGTACTTATATGTTTTTCATAGGGGAGTAACTGGCAGCATGAGCTGTGGCAACATCACCATCCGAAAGCAATTTCTGGTGTTGCCTTAATTAGTGAGACTTATGTATGTTGTCTGCATACACAAGTCTATTTTTTTTATAAGGAAATAGGCGGTGTAGCAAGAAAGAAGGAGGAAGAATTTTGTCAGAAGAAACGAAGCAACAAATGCACAAAAACTTCTACGCTCAAACAGAAGCGGAAGTCGTGCAAGAGCTAGGCGCATCTATGGATGGTTTAACCACCAGTGAAGTGGAAAAACGCCTAGCCCAGTACGGTGCCAATGAACTGGAAGAGGGCAAGAAAAAATCATTAGCCCAAAAGTTTTTTGAGCAATTTAAAGACTTGATGATTCTTGTCTTGTTAGTGGCAGCAGTGATTTCTGCTGTGGTCAGTCATGAAGTAGTGGATGCAGCGATTATCCTAGCCGTGGTGATTATCAATGCGGTAATGGGGATCATCCAAGAATCAAAAGCGGAAGAAGCCATTGAAGCGTTGCGGGATATGTCCACACCAGATGCCAATGTTTTACGGGATGGTCATGCCAAGAAAGTGAAGAGTAACGAATTAGTTCCCGGAGACATCGTGTTATTAGAAGCCGGTGACGTGGTACCAGCCGATATGCGTTTGTTGGAAATCAGTTCTTTGAAAATTGAAGAAGCTGCGCTAACTGGTGAATCAGTGCCCGTTGAAAAAGAATTGGTTCTTTTAGAAGGCGATGAAGTTGGAATCGGCGACCGAATCAATATGGCCTTTTCCAATAGTAATGTGACATATGGTCGAGGCAAAGGTGTAGTTGTTAACACCGGGATGAATACCGAAGTTGGTAAAATCGCGGGTATGTTAGCGGCAGCTGATGAAACAGAAACACCATTGAAAAACAACTTGAACCAATTAGGGAAATTCTTAACCGCTGCGATTATCGTGATTGCGGTGGTCATGTTCTTTGTGGGAACCGTCTTAAACGATCGCAATTGGGCGGATATGCTTTTGACTTCCATTTCTTTAGCTGTTGCAGCGATTCCAGAAGGTTTGCCAGCAATCGTTACCATTATCTTAGCTCTAGGGACTCAAGTAATGGCGAAACGAAAAGCCGTTATTCGGAAATTGCCAGCAGTGGAAACATTGGGTTCAACAGATATTATCTGTTCCGATAAAACCGGGACTTTGACATTGAACCAAATGACCGTTGAAAAATTATATACTAATGACCGTCAATACAGTTCTTCTCAACATATTCCAGAAGACAACTTAGCTTTGAAGATTATGAATTTTGCCAACGATACGAAGATTGGTCAAAATGGGGAACTAATTGGGGACCCAACGGAAACAGCGTTAGTTGCTTTCGGGAATGACCAAGGCTTTAATGTAACGGATAAAGTGAAAACCGAACCACGGGTAGCTGAACTACCATTTGATTCTGATCGTAAATTGATGTCAACTATCCATAAAATGGATGATGGTCGTTACTTGGTTGCCGTTAAAGGGGCGCCCGATGTTTTAATCGGTCGTTGTAGCCAAATTCAAATCTTTGATGAAGTCAAAACATTGACCAATGAAGAAGAACAAAAAATTGCTACTAATAACAAAGATATGGCGAAACAAGCATTGCGAGTATTGGGGATGGCCTTCAAATATGTGGATGCTGTGCCAGAACAATTAGAATCTGAAATCGTAGAAAATGATTTAATTTTTGCTGGTTTAGTCGGCATGATTGACCCAGAACGTTCAGAAGCTGCTGATGCGGTACGAGTAGCTAAAGATGCAGGGATTCGTCCAATCATGATCACAGGGGATCACCGAGATACAGCAGAAGCCATTGCGGGACGTCTTGGGATTATCAAACCTGGTGATGATGCTGCAGTGTTAACGGGTGCGGAATTGAACCAAATGTCTGATGAAGAATTTGCCAAAAAAGTTACGAATTACTCCGTTTATGCTCGGGTTTCGCCAGAACATAAAGTACGGATTGTAAAAGCTTGGCAACAAGAAGGTAAAGTTGTTGCTATGACCGGTGATGGGGTCAATGACGCCCCTGCTTTGAAACAAGCCGATATCGGTGTCGGTATGGGGATTACTGGTACAGAAGTTTCTAAAGGCGCTTCTGATATGGTCTTAGCAGATGATAACTTTGCGACGATTGTAGTGGCTGTTGAAGAAGGACGTAAAGTCTTCTCTAATATTCAAAAAGCGGTGCAATACTTGCTAGCTGCTAACTTAGGGGAAGTTTTGACCTTGTTTATCGCTACGATGTTGAACTGGGATACATTGCTACCAATTCACTTGTTGTGGATTAACCTTGTAACCGATACGTTCCCAGCGATTGCTTTAGGGATGGAACCAGCTGAAAAAGACTTGATGGCTCACAAACCTCGGGGACGTAATTCCAACTTGTTCTCTGGTGGGGTCTTCAGTTCCATTATTTATCAAGGAATTTTGGAAGCTGCCACCGTACTTTTCGTTTACTGGTCAGCAATCCAATGGCCGGTTCACGCAACTTATGCTGAAATTCACAGCGATGCCTTAACGATGGCCTTTGCAACTCTAGGCTTGATGCAACTCTTCCATGCCTTTAATGTGAAGTCTGTTCACCAATCCTTGTTTAAAGTGGGACCATTCAAGAACCATGCCTTTAACTGGGCATTGCTTCTGTCCTTCTTCTTAATGATGATTATCATCATCGTTCCAGGCTTGAATGATATCTTCCGCGTAGCACATTTAGATTTATATCAATGGGCAATCGTAGTTGGTTCATCCTTTGCCATTATCCCAATCGTAGAAATCGTGAAATTGATTCAACGACAAATGGGCAGAGAATAATAGGTAAAACAAGAGACACTCGGCAGGTAAATTATCTGTCGGGTGTTTTTTCGACTTTTCTCTTCCAGTAAAAAAGGCTACAATAGAGCTATCAAGTAGAAAGTAGGAATAAATGTGAAACCAAATATAGGCTTTTATGTACAAAAAATCAATGACATTGTGAAAGACACTGAAGCAATCGGAGAAAAGATGAATCCAAACTACGAAGTGATTCGTCAAGCCATCGATGAAGATAAGCTGGCAACGTTAACTCCAGAAAACTTAGCCGAAACGAGAGAGATTTTTGAAGCGGGGACTGGTAAATACCGAGAAATGTTGAGCACTATCGGAGGTTTGCGCCCGCCAGCAAAAGTATTAGGAATCCACAAAAAGTTTGAACGAGCGTATGAGAACTATGTAGCTGGGTGTGAAGAAATGATCGCTAGTATTAAAGAGGACCAAGTGGATGTGCCAGCCTTTAATGCTGCAGAAAGCAAGCAAGACGAAGCGACTGAAGTAATCTCTTTTTCCATTCAACGGATGACCAATTTATTATTGGGGCGTTAAACAAGAGTTATCTAATTTAAACGTAATGTTATTTTTATGACGAACAGGTTGTTATTGGTTATTATATATTCATAACCAACAACAACCTTTTTATTTTTCATTTACTCCACTCGAGAGTAATACTCCTTTTCCACCGGGCCTAACCAACCCGGTGGTTTTTTTCTATATCAAGTTTTTCGGGTTGTTTAAATTATATTTATTCTAATATCGTGTTTTGTTAGCGGTTAAAACAAAAATGGTGAAATTTATTATTTAAGATTGGAAATTGCTTTCGTAAAATAAAAATAGAAAATAACGTTCAGGATGAATATTTTATATTTGATTTTGTTATAAAAACGATTTAGAAAATTTATATATGTTTTTTTATATATTGAAAGATGATATTTTTATCAATCTAAAAAAGCTCCCGCCTCTTTGTAGTAACCCCCAAAAGTTAGACCAAAAAATCTAGCTTTTGGAGGTCACTGCACTTGGCAGGAGCTTTTTTAATTTTCTACATTGCGCACATAGTCTTCAAAGTATTGCAAGAGATCTTGCTTTAACTTTTGATATTCTTCTTCTGTGAACTCTTTGTCTGGCAGGTTACCAGAAAAATTAGGGATTTTTAGTTCTTCTTTGAGACGTTTACGTACTTCGTCTTGATTCATCTGGGTAGCACCTTTCTTTTATAATTGATCAAAGGAGGCAGTGAGGGTTTCGTATTCTCCTTGCATTCGTTTCAAACAAGCTTCGAAACTTACAAAGTCATCGTCATCGTGGAATAGAATTTGCTTTAATTCAAAGTAAAATTCATCAAAAGCATTCACGAAATCAGCGACTTCCTTGGTTTGGAGGATTTCATTTTGGTCACAGCGCACATAGGCTTTTTCTGCCAGTGCATAGGCTTCTGCTGTAGTTAAAATTGCTAAATATTCGTTGTAGCGACGATTGGTCACCAAGTCATAACAAGACTGACATTTATTTAGCAAGTTGGAAAAATCTTTTAATAATAGTTCTACTGGTGTTTTGGAAAACATAGAATCACTCCTTTTAGGATAAGGGATACACACAGACGGCTTCTGGGGCAAAGATGTCCTTTTGCACTAAGGATAGTAAGCCGGTTTGGAAATCGCGGGTATAGAGAGTCAAATTATCGGAATTTTGATTGGCACAGAGGACAAATGCTTCCTCAGCAACAAAATGAAAGTCCCGTGGGAAGTCTCCTTCTGTAGAAATCCATTGTTTTTGAGTCAAATGAGTGCCATCTTGACTCGTTTCATAAACCACGATGGAGTTGTGCCCACGGTTAGAACCATAGACGAATTTACCATCTTTAGAGACACGAATAGCAGCTCCACCATTGGCTCCTTCAAAGTCTTGAGGCAAAGTAGATAGTTTTTGTAGTTGACTAAATTGACCATTTACAGCATCGTATTTTAAGACGGTGACGCTACTGTCTAATTCTCCAAAAAGATAGGCAATCTTACCGTTGGGATGAAAGGCTAAATGGCGCGGTCCGGTTCCGTCTTCAGCTACGTAAATGGCCACTTCGGTTAATTTACCATCAGCTGATACATCGTAAGTGTAGACGCGGTCAGTACCAAGATCGCAAACAGCTAGGCGGTTATCAGGCGTTAAGTCGGTATAGTGAACATGAGGTTTATCTTGGTTTTCGTTACTTCCACAAGGTTCGTCGTGGAAAACTTGCTGGGTTGCCGTAAGACTGCCATCCGCTTCAATGCGATAAACATTCACTTCTCCTTTATGATAATTGGCTCCGTAGACTAATTGTCGAGCTTCATCCACAGCTACATAACATAATGGGGCTCCGTCTTCGGTCACTGCGTTTAGGAAATGATTTTCTGAATCATAGGCACTACAGCCTCCTTGGCCTTCTACTGTGGTCACTGAGTACAAGTAGCCAGCTTGGCTTTTGGCTAAATAGGTCGGGCTGGTTTCAGGAACCAGTAGCTCTAAGTCGGTTAAGCTTTGTTTTTTTGTATCCAATTGGATTTGATAAATCCCTTGGCTTTTTCGGCGGGTATAAGTGCCTAATAAAATTGTTTCTTTCATGAGATCCTCCTTTTACTAGTGGTTCATTTTAGCTAGCATGTTGGCTAGTGTTAGGAATATTGTAACATATTATAGCTTTCCTGCCTGTCAAAAGTGGCGATTGTGCTATACTAAAAAGAAAGGAAGTACCCAGTTTTTGACGGTCGAAATGACTGATTGTAGGATTGTTTGTTACTAAGCTGGGAAGGGAGTAATTTCATGAGTAAAACCCAAATAACGAGTACAGGAGGTGGGCAAGATGGATGACAGACAGCGAAAGCGCAATTCCTGGTTTTGGCGTTGGTTTTTAAATAATCAAGTGGTGACAGCATTATTAATAGTCTTGCTAATTCTGTTGATTTTGATTGCCTTTACGAAAGTATCCTATCTTTTCGAGCCAATTTGGCAATTTACTGCGGTGGTGAGTTTGCCCATTGTGCTAGCTGGAATTTTTTATTACTTGCTAAATCCGGCAGTGGACTTCTTAGAAAAAAAAGGACTAAAGCGAGTCTATAGCATTATTTTGCTCTTTCTCATCGTAATTGGTTTGATTGTTTGGGGCGTGGTAGTTATCATTCCGCAAATTCAAGAGCAAACGATGAGCTTTGTCAATAATTTCCCTGATTATATGAATACTGTGGATCAAAAAGCGCGGGAAATTTTGCGAGAACCTATTTTTAACCAATTCCAAGAGCAAATTGACAATTATTCAGATAAGCTAATCGCCACATTAACCGATTTTATTCAAAATTTTTCCAAGTCTACCATTTCTAGTGTCGGAAAAATTGTCAGTGCAGTAGCCAATGTAGTGGTGGCTATTATGACGTTTCCTTTCATCTTGTTCTTCTTATTAAAAGATGGTCGACATCTGGCTCCTTATATGTCCCGAGTCTTACCGAATAAATGGCGTAAACCAACCCTTAAAGTAATTGCAGAAATGAATGAACAGGTTTCTTCTTATATTCGCGGTCAGCTAACCGTGGCCTTTGCAGTAGCGGTGATTTTTATCATTGGCTTTTCCATTATTGGGTTAGACTATGCGGTGACTTTGGGAATTGTAGCTGGAGTTTTAAATATGATTCCGTATTTAGGTTCTTTTTTAGCTATGATTCCAGCCTTGTTTTTGGGGATTGTAGCAGGACCGATGATGTTAGTAAAAGTAATTGTCGTCTTTGTTATTGAACAAACGATCGAAGGACGAGTGGTTTCTCCTTTAGTTTTAGGGAGTCAGCTGTCCATTCATCCGGTGACTATTTTACTGGTGTTGTTGACTTCGGGAAAACTCTTTGGTCTACTAGGAGTGGTTTTTGGGATTCCTGTCTATGCCGCGGGGAAAGTCTTGTTGACCCATGTGTTTAATTGGTATAAAAGAGAATCTCGGCATTATTATGACGAGGACGACCCAGAACATCTAGATACAGAGTAAATAAAATAGAGGTTCGGCAAATTTGCCGAACCTCTATTTTATTTATGCAACGTGTAAAAATGCTTGACGATATGCTCGCATACCACCGATTACGTGGACTGCATTGTAGCCGTGAGCAGTTAAGAAATTAGCTAAAATTTCAGAACGACGTCCGGAATGACTCAAGACGAAGTATGTTTTAGTTTTGTCTAGTTCGTTAAAGCGATTCGGTACGCTAGTGGCAGGCATGGAAAGAGCGTTGTCTAGATGGAACTCATGAAAGGAAGTTTGATCTCGAGTATCTAAAATAACAACTGAATCATCTTGGAAGTGATTGGCAAAATCTTGTACAGAAATTGAAGACATTTTATATTCCAACTTTCTTAATTGATGTTGTCAGAATTTTAGGCTATATCGGAAAAATTTTCAAGGTATTTGGCTATTTCTAAAATTAGTATTAATTTCTAACGGGAGGAATAACGTTTCTGGAGATTGCCATAGTTGTTTTAACCTTGATAAGTTTATATTTCTTGTATTTTGCCATTATGAGAAGAAAACTCGTTTTAAAGCGTTATTATATAACGAATAAGAGGTTTTCAGGATGGATTTAAGTTCTGTGGTGTTTATATTCGTCTATGCGTCTGTTTTTTAAGGAAGTGTGGCAGGAGTTGCTTTTCTTTAGATTTTAGATTGCTAAAAGTTAGAAAGCGTTTTAATAAAAATCTTTTACCTGTATTGAATTTCGAGTACACTTAAATAAGGAAGTGTCACTTAGAAGCTAAGAATGGAGGGTTAGGATGTTACAGCGTTTTACGATGAGTAATCATTTGCTTTACGCATTGAAAATTGGAATTGGCAGTGGCTTGTCGATTTATCTTGCAGAAATGCTACAACTGGAACATGCATCATCTGCCGGAATCATCACTTTGTTGACGATTGCTTCTACTAAATCCGAGACATTACGACTAGGCTTAAACCGGTTGGTCACCTTTATAGCTACAGCAGCTTTGTGTTGGCTGTTAAACACGATCATTGAACCAGAATGGATTGCCTATGGAGTGGTGATGGTGTTAGTAACTTGTTTTTTGAGTATGGGAAATTTATTGGCAACATTATCAGTGAATGCGGTTGTTGTCAGTCATTTATTGCGGGCTCCGGCTCAAAAAATTACTTTGGAAGTTTTGTTTAATGAATTTTTGTTACTGTTGATTGGTTTATTGATTGCTGTAGTTATTAATCATTTCCAAAATTATGAAAGTCAAAAGAAGTATTTGGAAAATGGCATTTGGCAAACGGATCAAGCACTCCAAAGAATTTTCCAAAAGTTATCGGCTTATTTGAAAGATCCCGCGTTAAACAATCAAGTTTGGGAGGACATCATCCAACTGGAAAAAGACATCTTGAAATATACTGGGGTTGCTTTCCAATATCAACAAAATCGGTTGCCACAAAAGGATCATTACTTTGTAGATTATTTTGAAATGCGTCTGCAACAGAGCAGTGTGCTCCACAATCTCCACTATGAGATGAAAAAGATACGAGTATTTCAAAGTGATTCACAAATTGTAGCGACTTTTTTAGATTCTATTAGCGAGCAATTGCCAGATATGCACTCTCCCAAAAGCCAATTGGTTTCTTTGGAGGAGTTGATCCAGCAAATTCAAGAAGAAAATCTTCCGAGCACTCGTGAAGAATTTTTAAGTAAGGCCCGGCTCTATCATATTTTGATGGATTTTGAGGAATTCCTGAAGTTTAAAGCCCGCTTTGTTGCGGGGTTACCTGTCCAAAAACACGAAAATTGGCGTTTTTTACCTATCTCAGAAATTAAAAAGGAGCGGCCTAATAATTAGGTCGTTTTTTATAGTAGTCTTTGTTTGCTCCTTTGTCATTTCTCTAGGACAATGTAAGTAATAAAAAAGTTTTATGAGGTGAAAGACAATGGAAGAGTTTCGTAAAATTTATAGTACTTCTCAGCAGTTTTTATTACTCCAAGCCTATGTGGATGAGGTTTTGACTGAAGCGCAGTTGTTGAATTTTATGCTTCTAGAAGATAGCGAGCACCGTCCCCTTGTTTTTTATCAACAAGGTTTGTTAGCCATCCGGCCTGCTTTTGATTTGGATCAATTTACTCATATTTTGATTCCAAAAGATGAATTGCAATTGTCTACAGCAGGTCAGCACTTAGTCGCGACTTCTAAGCGAGGTCGGTGGGAAGTGGCTTTTGAAAATGAAAGGGAAGCAGCACAAGTTGTCCAAGAGGTGCGCTATGTCTTTCAAACAGCTGAAAGTTAACGGTTTTACTTGAGCTA
Organism: Enterococcus sp. 2201sp1_2201st1_C11_2201SCRN_220225; assembly: GCF_040925905.1. Taxonomy (NCBI): domain Bacteria; kingdom Bacillati; phylum Bacillota; class Bacilli; order Lactobacillales; family Enterococcaceae; genus Enterococcus; species Enterococcus sp. 2201sp1_2201st1_C11_2201SCRN_220225. The sequence goes on along the minus strand of NZ_JBCOJC010000018.1, from coordinate 16,553 downwards.
GGTTGCTTGAAAACGGGATTTTTTCTTTTATTACCTATAATTTAGCTATAAAATGTGTCAAAAAGTATTTAAAAAGAGGTTTTCAATTGCCGAAACCAGCTTTTCTCAGTAGAATAGGTTTGGGAAGAGGAGCGTGACGCATGTGAATTTTAGGTTAGGGGAGCAGACCCGAATTGAAACCGTAGCGATTCGAGTAAAGGACCGGGACGCCATGATTGCCTTTTATCGGGATATTATCGGC
>NZ_JBCOJC010000018.1:0-16162 GCF_040925905.1 Enterococcus sp. 2201sp1_2201st1_C11_2201SCRN_220225 | reverse complement strand
GTTTAGTGATTCCTACTGAAGCAGAGTTAGCAGATATCGCCAAACGAATTCATGACCAGCAATATCCAGTTGTAGAGGCTTTGTGGGATCAAGGTGTAATGGGGATTTTATTAAATGACCCAGAAGGCAATCAAATCGAGCTTTATTATGGTCAACAAGCCCAAGTTCAGGGAAATCCAGAACCATTGGTCTATGAAAAGCTAGCTCAAAAAGCCACTGGAACCTATCCAGTGCTTTCAGAAGCGGTCTTTTTCGATAAGGTTCATTTGAATACCGCAAAACTTGGAGATGAAGATGCTTTTTTACGTTCATTAGGCTTTACTATCGCTGATGAAACTCCAGGGATTCGCGTGCTGAATGAAGGCTGTTTTCACGTGGGGCTGACAGAAAAGAACGGTGGTACTATTGAACAAAAAACCGATGATGTGTTAGGCTTGGACTTTTTGAAATTCAAAGTTAGCCAAGAGGATATTTTGGCTTTAATTCAAGAGTTAAAACAAAATGCCGCAGATTTTTTTGTGGATAAGAAACAGGCCATCGTCACAGTTTATGACCCAACCGGTATCGAATGGTGGTTTACAAAATAAAAGTAGCTGTCAGCAAATTTGTGCTGACAGTTTTTTTGAGGTGAAAAGATGTATCCTAACACGCGCAATTTGATTACGAAAAAACGACAACAAGGAGTCTATCCCGGAGTTAATTATGGATTTTTACAAGGAAATCAAGAACGTTTTTACGGAGAAGGTCTGGCTTCTTTATTACCTCAAAAAGAGCAGATGACGCTGGACAAGCGTTTTGATGTGGCTTCATTAACAAAGGTGGTCTGTACTACTACGATGCTCTTAAAGCTTTGGGAGCAAAAAGTGATTACCTGGGAAGAGTCGGTGAAACATTTTTTGCCCAACTTTCAAGACAGCCGGATTACATTGCGTCATTTACTAACCCACACAGCCAATATTCAAACCTGGATAAATAATCGTGACCAGTTGAATGAAGATCAGTTGCGACAAGCTTATTACGGTTTGACAGCTGGCAACAAGCTAGGCCAAGAAGTAAAATATACTGATGCCGGGACGATTTTATTGGGCTTTATGTTGGAAGAAATCTTCCAGCAAGATGTGGTAGAGATTTTCAAAAAAGAAGTCTTGGAGCCATTAGGTATGAAAAATAGTGGTTTTTTACCTGAGAAAACAGAAATTCCACAAATTGTACCTACAGAAGTGGTGCAGGGCCACTTATTACAAGGGGTGACCCATGATCCTAAAGCCCGAGTACTAGGCAGACATGCCGGCAATGCTGGTTTATTTACTGATTTAGGTGATTTGGCTCGCTTTTGTCGGATGTTTTTGCACCATGGGCGTAATGGGGGTGGTAAGATTTTTTTGCAAGAGTCTACGATTGAGGCGTTATTGCAAGATCAGACGCCATTGAAAAACGGTGGCCGAAGTCTGGGCTGGGATTTACGCTTAGGTGCTAAAAACCAGCCAGCTTTGTTTCATACAGGCTATACGGGAACTTTTTTGTTAATCGACGTAGCAGCCCAAGAAGCCTTTATTTTTTTGAGTAACCGAGTACATCCAGTTGACCATCGAGAAGCCTACCTTCAAGAACGGGACCAGATAATTGCTTGCTATCAAAAAGAACGGGGCATTATTTTCTAAACTAGAGGTAAAAACCTCTAGGAAAATGGTATAATTGTCTATATTTATCAGACCGGACATCTTAAGTGATTGTTTGGGATATTTGAGAGGAGTTTAACTGATGGAACCATTGTTTATGAAACCTGTCTTTCAAGAAAAAATCTGGGGAGGCAATAAGTTACACACGGTTTTTGGTTTTGATTTACCTTCTGAAAAAATTGGGGAAGACTGGGCGATTTCGGCTCATCCTCATGGTGTTAGTATCATTGAAAATGGTCCTTTTAAAGGTCAAACACTGGATACTTTGTGGGCAGAACATCAAGAATTATTCGGCCATCAAGAAGGTCCGGTTTTTCCATTGTTAATTAAAATTTTAGATGCAGAAGATGAATTATCCGTGCAAGTTCACCCAGATGATGCCTATGGACAAGCTCATGAAGGAGAACTAGGAAAGACGGAATGTTGGTATATTATTGATGCAGAACCTGGTGCCGAAATCATCTACGGCCACCATGCCAAAACACGAGAAGAACTGGCTGAAATGATTGAAGCTGGCCGCTGGGATGATTTATTGACCCGGGTACCAGTAAAAAAAGGCGATTTCTTCTATGTACCAAGTGGCACAATTCACGCCATTGGTAAAGGAATCATGATTTTAGAAACCCAACAGTCTTCTGACACCACTTATCGGGTCTACGATTACGACCGGAAAGATGCTAAAGGCAATTTGCGAGAACTCCATATCCAACAATCCATTGATGTAACTACAGCACCTGCCCGGACGCCTGAATTGTCCATTAGTGAAGTGAAACAAGGAGCTTCTTCTATTGTGACTTATTTGCAAACGGATTTCTTCAATGTTTATGAATGGCAAGTTCGCGGTAATTTAACAATTAAAGCCGGCGCGCCTTATACATTGATGACGGTAATCGATGGTTTTGGTAAATTAGTTGTTGAAGGAAAAAGCTATGATATGCCAAAAGGAACCAGCTGCATAATTCCAAATGGGATTGCAACTTGGAAAATTGAAGGGGACTGTGACATCATTGCTTCGGAACCCGGAACAAAAGCATAAACAAAAAAAGAGGCCACGGCCTCTTTTTTTTGCTCTGGAAATGATTGCAATCGATTGCGCAGTCTTTCACTTTTGAAATCTTAAAAATAAAAACTTGCTTGGTGTAAAGAAACTTTTTTAAGGATTGATCTGAATTACAATTTTCATGGGATAATAGCTGTTGTTAAAAGCATTTCATCTTGATTGTTTGTCCTTAAATGAACTGATTCTTTGTTCTTCGAGGAATTCTGTTACCGGTAACATTGAGAAATCGGTTGCACCAGGAAGCGTTTTCCGGCATAATATGACTTGTAAATAAACAATTGGAGGGTATGTAAATGAGAATCGTGAATTTGAAGAAAATGGGAATTGCACTACTGTCAGTTGGAATGATCGCCACTATGGCTGCCTGTGGGAACGCCGGTGATAGCAAGGACACTGCATCAGAAGACCAAGTCACTGTTGATATCTTTCAGTTTAAAGTTGAATTCAAAGATCAGTTTGAAGCTTTAGCAAAACAATATGAAAAAGCTAACCCAGACGTGAAAATCAATATTGAAACCGTGGGTGGGGGATCTGATTACGGTGCAGCTTTGAAATCTAAATTCTCCTCTGGCAACGAACCAACTATCTACAATGTAGGTGGACCAGAAGATGTAGAAGTTTGGCAAGACAAATTAGCTGATCTCAGCGATACAAAAGCCGCAAAAGCTGCTTTAGACGGTACGTTAGCTGGTGTGACCAATGATAAAGGAATGTTCGGCTTGCCTTATAACGTAGAAGGGTATGGCGTGCTTTACAATAAAGCCATCTTTGAAAAAGCTGGCATTGACGCTACGGAAATCAAGAGCTTAGATGATTTAGAAGCGGCAGCAAAAACATTAGATGAGAAGAAAGATGAGCTAGGCATCGATGCTCCATTTGCATTAGCAGCTAAAGAAAAATGGATTACTGGATTACATTCTTCCAACGCCTTTTTAAATGCCGAATTCAACAATGATGTAACGGAAGCTTATAATGCGAAAACTGTAGAATTCAAATACGGCGATCAATTTAAGAAATACATCGACATTAGCAATGAATATTCTGTTCAACCAACCAATAGCTTAGACTACTCCCAACAAATTGAACAACTTTTCTCCAATGGGAAAGTAGCCATGACCCAACAAGGAAACTGGGTTTACAATTCGATTGCAGATATTAACGAAGACATTGCGGAAAATGACATCGGCTTGTTGCCAATTCCAATTGATGGGGTATCAGAAGGAACCATTCCAGTTGGGGTACCAATGTATTGGGGCGTTAACTCCAATGTGGATGAAGAAAAACAAGAAGCAGCCAAAGACTTCTTGGATTACTTGTACACAACGGATGAAGGAAAAGACTTTATCTTAGAAGAATTCAAATTCGTACCTGCCTACAGCGGTTTTGATACAGACAAGATTTCTGACCCATTGTCTAAAGAAGTATACAGCTATTACACAGATGACAAAGCAACTGGTTGGGTCTTCATGGGTTACCCAGCAGGCTGGGGTGAAAATACTCTAGGAGCTGAAATCCAACGTTACGTAGCTGGTGATGCAACTTGGGAAGAAATTATCCAAACTTCTAAAGATGCTTGGGCTGACGCACGGAAATAAAATGTAGAATGAAGTATGCATGAAGCAGGCGGTGGCAAAAGGACAGCCGTCAGAGGCTAGCAGGAAAACTGCAAGGCATCTGCCGAGGACTTTGGTCCCCCTGCTTTTTGTTACATATGAGGGGGTAGTCTTGTGAAATATCAAAAGAAAACATGGTTTTATCTTTTCACTGCACCAGTGGTTATTGCACTTTTTGCTGTAGTAGTTGCACCTTTTATCTTTGGTTTTTATTATTCTTTTTCTGATTGGAACGGGGTTAGTGAAGCAACCATTGTCGGTTTTAAAAATTACACCACTTTATTTTCTGACAGTGGCTTTTGGAGTTCCATTTGGTTTACTGTGAAATTTGCAGTTGTTGCCATTGTTTTGATTAATGTGATTGGTTTAGGCCTGGCTTTATTAGTTACCAGCAAGTTTAAAGGTGCCAATCTTTTGCGAACCATCTTCTTTATGCCGAATTTAATTGGTGGTTTGATTTTAGGTTTTATTTGGCAGTTTATCTTTATTAATGCCTTTAGCGCTGTAGGTACAGCCGTGGGAATGGATGGACTGAAAACTTGGCTGTCCACTACTCAAACGGGTTTTTGGGCGTTGGTCATCGTCATGTGCTGGCAAATGTCTGGCTACATCATGGTCATTTACATCTCTTATATTCAAGGTGTGGATGAGTCATTATTGGAAGCCGCTGATCTGGATGGCGCCACTGCTTGGCAGAAGTTTTGGAATGTGAAATTCCCGTTGATTATGCCTGGTTTTACCGTTAGTTTGTTTATGACCTTGTCCAACTGTTTCAAACTCTACGATCAAAACTTATCCTTAACGGGTGGGGGACCTTACAATTCCACGCAAATGGTGGCGATGAATATTTACAACACTGCCTTTGTGGAAAATAAAATGGGCTACGCACAATCAAAAGCCATCATCTTCTTCTTGTTCGTAGCGATTATTTCCTTGACCCAAGTTTATGTGACTAAGAGAAAAGAGGTTGAAGCATAATGGAAAAGAAAAAATATTCCCAGTTGTTTCGGGCGTTTTTAGGCTTTTTGCTAGGTTTAGTCTGGCTAGTGCCCTTTTACTTAATGCTCAGCAACTCTTTTAAATCAAAACAAGAAATTTTTACTTCTCCTTTGAAATTACCAAAGGATTTTACTTGGAGCAACTATCCTGAAGCCTTTGAACAATTGGACTTCCTGAAGACGCTAGCCAATTCTTTACTGATTACCGTCGTCAGTGTAGTAATCATCGTAATTTTTTCTGCCATGGCTGCTTATGCTTTAGAGCGGATTAAATCTAAGTTGAGTTCAGTGCTCTTTATGGCTTTTGTGGCAGCGATGTTAGTGCCTTTCCAGTCGGTTATGATTCCGTTGATTTCCATCTTTGGGAATATTGAAATGTTAAACCAAGTGGGAATCATCTTTATGTATCTTGGTTTTGGAGCGAGTATGTCGATCTTCTTGTACCACGGAGCGTTAAAAGCTATTCCAAAAGCTTTGGATGAAGCGGCAATCATTGACGGGGCCAATCGTTTTCAAGTGTTCTGGAAAGTGATTTTCCCGATGTTGAAGCCGACAACGGTTACCGTGGCTTTGTTAAATACCATGTGGATTTGGAATGACTACCTCTTGCCTTCTTTAGTCATCAACTCTCCAGAAACTCAAACCATTCCATTGAAGATGTTTTTCTTCTTTGGTCAATACACAAAACAATGGCATCTAGCGCTAGCAGGCCTGGTTATCGCCATCTTACCGGTTATCATCTTCTACTTCTTCATGCAAAAGCAAATCATCAAAGGGGTAGCAGAAGGTTCGGTGAAATAATTCAGACAAAGGAGTTTAATTCAAATGAAGCGATTATTTGAAGTTGATCCATGGAAATTAATCACTCATAAACTAGAGCCTACTGAAAAACGGCTGCAAGAATCCCTAACTGCCATTGGTAATGGGTTTATGGGTATGCGGGGGAATTTTGAAGAAAGTTATTCCGGGGATCATCATTTGGGGACCTATTTTGCTGGTGTCTGGTATCCGGATAAAACACGGGTTGGCTGGTGGAAAAATGGCTACCCTGATTATTTTGGCAAAGTGATTAATGGCATTAATTTTGCTGGAGTGGCGCTGAAAGTCAATGAAACGGAAATCGACTTGGCTAAAATTCCTTACGAAGATTTCTACTTGGAATTGGATATGGCAACGGGAATTTTGCAACGGAACTATACGGTAACTGTGGCTGGTGCCAAAGTTCGTTTTTCATTCCAGCGTTTTTTGAGCATTGTGAAACAAGAATTAGCAGCCATTAAAATCACAGCAGAAGTGCTGACAGGTACGGCTACGATTGAAATGACTTCTCGACTTGACGGGGATGTGACTAATGAAGACAGCAACTACGATGAACATTTTTGGGAAGAAATCGCCGGTGGGCAAGAAGCAGAGTTTGATTATTTAACTGTGCGTACGATTCCCAACAACTTCGGCATTGACCGCTTTACCGTCACCGCTGCTATGAAACACAATGCAGCTGGCAAGTTTACCAAAGAAGCCTTAAAAGTCAGTGAAAGTTTCACTTGGCAATTAGTAGCAGGAGAGTCTTGTGAGCTAATTAAAACGGTTTTGGTCGTGACTAGCCGTGATGTGCCCCAAAGCGAACACGTAGCAACAATCGCTGCCCTTTATAAAGAATATGGTCATGATTACGAAGCCTTAAAAACCGAGCAAATTGCTGCTTGGAAGGAACGGTGGCGGCAAGCAGATGTGGAGATTTCCGGAGATGCAGAAGCCCAACAAGGAATCCGCTTTAACCTTTTCCAACTCTTCGCTACTTATTACGGGGAAGACAGTCGCTTAAATGTGGGACCTAAAGGCTTCACCGGTGAAAAATACGGTGGGGCGACTTACTGGGATACGGAAGCCTATATCATTCCCATGTACCTCTCTGTAGCTCAACCAAGTGTTACCAAAAAATTATTGGAGTACCGCTTGAATCAATTGTCAGGGGCCCATATTAATGCCCAAAGACAAGGTCTAAAAGGGGCACTGTATCCGATGGTGACGTTTACCGGGGTGGAATGTCACAATGAATGGGAAATTACCTTTGAAGAGCTTCATCGAAATGGGGCAATTATCCATGCGATTCACAACTACACCACTTATACCGGAGACGAAAGCTATCGTCTAGGAGAAGGATTGCCGGTAATTGTTGAAGTAGCTCGTTTTTGGGCAGATCGTGTTCATTATTCTAAAATCAAAGCATGCTATATGATTCACGGGGTTACCGGTCCGAATGAATACGAAAATAATGTGAACAATAACTGGTATACCAACTATATGGCTCGTTGGATTTTGCGCTACGCTTCTGAGAGTGTGAAACTAGCCAAAGACAATCAGCTAAAAGTGACACCGGAAGAGTTAAGTCAGTGGCAAGAAATTGCTGATAACATGTATTTACCAGAAGATGATAAACGCGGGATTTTTGTCCAACACGATACTTTCTTGGATAAGGATTTAATGCCAGTTTCTGAATTAGATCCTAGTGAACGGCCTTTAAATCAACACTGGTCTTGGGATAAAATTTTGCGTTCTTGCTTTATTAAACAAGCCGATGTTCTACAGGCCATGTACTTTTTCCCAGAAAACTTCAATCAAGGAGAAAAAGAGCGGAATTTTGATTTCTATGAACCGATGACCGTTCACGAGTCTTCCTTGTCCCCTTGTGTCCATGCGATTATCGCTGCTGAACTAGGCCGGGAAGAAAAAGCGGTGGAAATGTACAAACGCACAGCTCGCCTTGATTTGGACAACTACAATAACGATACCGAAGACGGTTTACACATCACGTCCATGTCCGGAAGCTGGCTTGCGATTGTTCGAGGCTTTGCGGGGATGCGTACATCAGCAGGGCTTTCCTTTGCGCCATTTTGTCCGGCTGACTGGAGTGGCTATCGCTTTAGAGTAAACTATCGTGAACGTCTATTAGATGTGCGAGTGACTTCTGATACCATGACCTTAACCTTAGAATCTGGAGCACCACTAGCACTCACTGTCTTTGATCAAGAAATCGACTTACAGGATACAGTGACGTTGATGTTGTAATCCGTAATGGAAAAACTTTAGTCTAATTCTTTCCCTGATTGTTAGTCCTCTGGGCTGTAATCAGGGATTTCTTATTGAAAAGAGGCTAGCAAGTTTTTTATTCCATGTTATAATTTAAATAAATAAAGCGACTTTTGGGAGAGATTTTTATGACGACCTTATCAGATGTTGCCAAACGGGCCAATGTCTCAAAAATGACGGTCTCCCGGGTATTAAATCATCCGGAACAAGTCACAGAAGAACTGAAAGCCTTGGTTCATCAAGCCATGAAAGAACTGGATTATCAACCTAATGTAGCGGCTAAAGCTTTAGTCAGCAATCGTTCTCAAGTGATTAAGGTCTATATTTTAGAAGAAATCGATACAACCGAACCTTATTTTATGTATTTATTAATGGGGATTGCTTCTGCTGTGGGAAAGACCCAGTATTCCCTGCAATTGGTCACCAGTGAATTAACAGATCAAGGCAATTGTGATGGGTATATCATCACTGGTTTTCGTCAAGGGGACTTTGAATGGATACGAGCCTTGGATAAGCCGGTGATTCTCTTTGGGGAAAATACCCAGGGCTTTGACTTTGTAGACAGTGATAATCGTCACGGCACCCGTATTTCAACTAAATATGCCTATAGCCGCGGTTATCAGCGTTTAATCTATATCGGCATTGACGTGGATGAACCCTTTGAATTGTCCCGAGAATCGGGTTATTTAGAAGTGATGAAAGATTTAGGCTTAACCCCAGAGATTCATCGCTTTGAAAATAGCTCTAGAGCGGCGGAAAATTTTATTATTGAACACTGGGGGAAATTAGGTACAGAGACTTGTTTTATTTGTAGTTCAGACCGCTTGGCGTTAGGGATTGAGCGGGGCATTTTGATACAAGGAGGCAAAGTGCCCCAAGACTTTGGTGTAATCGGTTTTGATGGGGTCTTTTTGGATCAAGTTAGTTCGCCTAAATTAACTACGTGCAAACAACCCATTGTGAAAATGGGAGAAACTTGTGGGGAGCTTTTGGTTAAGAAAATCAATGAAGAAGGGGCTTCTCAAGGCATTCGACGCTTTTTACCAATTTTAGAAGTCCGAGAGTCCACTTGTTAATGAAAATAGTGAAAGTCACAGCCGTTTAGGTAATTTTCCTAAACGGTTTTTTTGTAGATTATGTTTGGCTTCACAAACTCGTTCCGCCCTTTTTATACATCAATTAACTGAGCAATCTCGGACTTGAGACTGATTTTTACTGAGTAAGCTTGACGGTTAATACTATGCAACGTATAGTATTATGTGTAAGGTGGTGTTGAGAATGGACAGTCAGTTAAAACGCGGTTTAGTCGAATACTGTGTTTTAGCCAATTTGGCTGAGGGGGATTCCTATGGTTATGAAATCGTGAAGGCTATCAGTAAGCTGATGCCCATTACGGAGTCCACATTGTATCCCATCTTAAAGCGCTTGGAACAACAGGCGAAAGTCAAAACTTATTCCAAGGAACACAACGGCCGCTTGCGTAAGTATTATCAAATTACCGCCACAGGTCATGAGAGTATTTTGGAGTTTTTAGTCAGCTGGCAAGAAGTGGAGAAAATCCACCAGTATATTAAAGGGAGTGTGGAGAATGGATAGAATTACGTTTATCAATGAGCTGAGCCAAGCTTTAAGCTATCGGGTACGCCCCCGAGAAGTTCATCAACTGGTGGAATACTATGATGAAATGATTTTGGATTTAATGGAAGATGGCTTAAGTGAAACAGAAGCTGTGGCAAAATTAGGCAATCCAGAAGATTTAGCCCAAGAAGCCGCAGGAGAAGTTTCGGATTTTGAAGTAGAAGTGCCCAAACGCTTTAACTGGCTGTTTGTGTTGATTGCCGTTTTAGGTTTTCCGTTATGGGGAAGCTTGTTACTGGCTGCTGTTTTAGTCATTTTAAGTATGTATCTTGTGATTTGGTGTTTGCCGTTTTGTACGGGGGTCTTTGGCTTAGCGGCAACGTTTGCTGGCTTAGTAAGTGTGGTGTTTAGCAGTTTTGCTCTTCGTGACGGCTTGTTTGTAGCAATCACCCAATTAGGGATTGGTGTGCTGTTTTTTGGTTTGGGGATATTGTCTATAATAGCCACTATTAAAATTAGTTCAGTCTTTGTCAAAATTAGTCGCAATGTCACTAGTCGGCTCTTTCATGGCAGAAGGAGGGTTCACCTATGAAAATCAATCAACGTTTCATCGTCAAACTCGCATTGGGCTTTGTGGCCATTGGTGGAGTATTAATTTTAGTAGGCTTTGCTATGTCTGGTTTTTCTTGGCAAGCCTACACTAGTGATCATCACGCTTGGTACCGCACGTTTACTGTTTCTGGAGATAATTTTGAGATGGGGATGCACATGGATAGGATGGATTCCCAAGAAGAAGCGTACGAGCAAGCCGCTGAAGAAGCAGAAGAAAGCCGAGAATTAGCAGCAGAGCAACAAGAAGAACAGGCTGAAACCATTAATGAACTCAAAGAAGATCTTGCAGAATTGCGCAGTGAAGCCGAGGAATTACAAGGGGTGGATCGTCAAAAAGCCGCTGAAGTGGAAGCTTTAATTGATAAACTGGAGGATGTTTTAGCAAAATAGGTTAAGAAAATAAAATTCCCATAGCCAGATAGTCAATATCTGCTATGGGGATTTTTTTATCGACTAAGATGATAAACCAAGTCTAACTTCTATTTGGTTAAACGAATTTGTTCAGTCTGTTTTATCCATCAATTCTGTTTCAATTACCGTTTCTCGTAAAATCAAGCGATGGGGAACAATCACTTTTACGCCTTCACTTAGGCGACGATTAAGCTGATCTAGCAGTTTTTGGGTAGCCAGTTTACCTAATAAAGCCACATCCACATCGATACTGGTAATATAAGGATGGGTCAAAGTGGAGAAAATCGAATTGTTAAAGCTGATAACAGAAAGATTTTCTGGTACCTTGTAGCCGTACATATTCGCCAACTGCATAATGCGTACGGCAAATAAGTCGTCAATCACCACTAATGCGGTAGGCTTAATTGTTTTTAAGGTTTCCTCAAAGTCCAAGTAGTCTTCTGGTTTTTCAAAGGTTACCGCCGACCAAGTAGGGAAGTTGGCCATCATTAACGCCTTTTGATAGCCAAAAAAACGTTCAAAGTAAAGGTTTTCTCGGGTAGTATTAGTGGCAAAGAGAATCCGCTCATGACCTCGATCAATTAGGAACTGAGTAGCTTGTTTGCCTAAGAGCTGGTTGTCGTTGTCCACGTAGACAATGTTTTCTTCGTATTGGTAGGGCTGGCCGATTAACGTAAATGGAATCTGATTTTGATGCAAATATTCGATTACCGGATCATGATTGACAGAATAGGTCAATATAAACCCGTCCACTTGTTTTTGCAAGTGCATCCGTTTGACGTTTTCTAGTAATGTGTCAAAGTCGGGAGCCGAGGCCACTGCCACAGACATTTGGGCGAGACTGGCTTCTTCATTGACTGATTCAATGGTTTCTAAATAAAAGGGATTTCCTAAGCGCTCTTTGGAATCCAATGGGGGTAAAATCACACCAATGGCACTGGCAATTTGTTTGCCTAAGTTGCGGGCGGCCATATTCGGAACATAACCAAGTTCTTCCATGACTTTGCGAACTTTTTTCTTGGTTTCCTCGGAGATACTGGGATGGTCATTAATCACCCGGGAAACGGTGGAAGTGGCCACTCCCGCTTTTTTAGCAACTTCTTTAACAGTGATGCTCATCACTTTCGCTCCTTTATCTACAAAACTACGTAACAATTGTTGGATACTTTTATAATAAATGCAATCGGTTGCATGGTCAAGAAAAAGGTTATCCTTTGTGGACAATAACCCTTTCCATCAAAAGAAAGATTTTAGTTCAGGTAATTACAAAAGCAATTGCCTTTTCTTCAGTAAGCAATAACTTGAGATTTTTGCTAGAATGAGTAAGAAAGCTGTGAGTTAGGAAGAAAGAAGGACCATATATGAAGATATTGACCTTAAATACCCGTAGTTGGGTGGATGACAACAAGGAACAACTGCCAATTTTGGCAACAGAAATTGCCAAAGAGGATTATGATGTGATTGCTTTACAAGAAGTGAACCAATCAAAAGACGCTACAGAAGCTTATCTGGATGGCTTTTACTGCCCCACTTTGACTGATGCTGCGATTAAAGCTGATAATTTTGCTTTAAAATTAGTAGAAGCGTTGCAAGTGAAAGACAAAGAATATTATTGGAGCTGGAGTTTTTGTCATTATGGCTATGAACCCTTTGAAGAAGGCGTGGCTTTATTAAGTAAGGAACCGATGATTGCCAAGGACTATGTGGTAACGGAAACCGAAGACTACAAAGCAGATCATGGACGGCGGATTTTAGTGGGGTTAACCGCAGGAGACGGCCAGTTGATTCAAGTGGTTTCTGGTCATTTTGATTGGTGGCAGGAACATTTTGCCAGTGAGTGGCAAAAAACGTTAGTTGATGTAGGGACGGAGCACGCGTTAATTGTGGCTGGAGATTTTAACGAACCAGCACAAGGACCGGGGTATCAGTTGATTTTAGCTAGTTCTGATTTACAAGATGCTTTTACAGCGGCAAAAGAGCGCTATGGTGAATTTACTGTGCCGGGAGAAATTGCTGGCTGGGAAGGGGACAAAGAAGCCAAGCGGGTGGACTATGTCTTTGCGGATGCCAATTTTGAAGTTCTTTCGTATGAAGTGACTTTTGATGGCAAAAAAGCCCCCCAGATTAGTGATCACTATGGCGTGAGTGCTGTAATAAGATTTAAAGAGTAGAAAAGGGGCTGTGACAGAAGTCTCAGTCCAGTCCTGCGAACCGAACATTACTATACGTAAGACACAAGCAAAAGAATCTTATCTTCCACTAAAAATTTTGGAAGATAAGATTCTTTTCATTGTTAAAAATTTCAAAGGCGCTCTAACCTTGATTACATCAAGCTAAGAGCGCCTAATTCACTTTTTCTTTTTACACATATGGTAACGTTGGTTCTACGGTCTAAACTGAGACTTTTATCACGATTATTTCCAAGCGTACATTTCATCGATAAACACTATGCAATATTTGCGATTTATACCGTAATTATTACTTTTGTCACACTTCCTTTTTGAATAGCTTAAGCGCTGATTTGTTCTTGAATCACCTCAAAAGCAGGGATGTCCAAGTCCTTGCCGTAGCGATTTTCCAAGGCAGTTTTTAACAAACGGTAGCCTAAAATTGGATTGCGGGCGAGAATCGGACCATGGAAGTAAGAACAGAAGACATTTTTGTAAATCGCGCCTTCTGATTGGTCTTCGTTGTTGTTACCGTGACCTTCTTTGACTGTGCCTAAAGGTTGTTCGCCTTTACCTAAGAATGTACGACCGTTATGGTTTTCAAAGCCGTAGTAGGTTTCGTTAAATTCAGGATTGTGAATGACGATGTCACCAATATAGCGGTTGTTGTCTTGGCTTAGTGTATAGTGATCCAAAGCGCCAATTCCTTGAATTTTTTCACCATGAGCCCCCATGTAATAGTGACCCAATAGTTGATAACCACCACAGATCGCTAACATGACTTTGCCTTCTTCAATATAGCGGGTGAGGTCTTCTTTTTTGTCTTGAATATCTTCTGAGACAATCAATTGTTCAAAATCTTGTCCGCCACCAAAGAAAGTTAAGTCATATTTGTCAGGGTTAAACGGTTCATGGATACTGACCACTTCACTGGCAAGGTCGATGTTCATCTTAGTTGCGAGATACTTTAGCATCAAAAGATTGCCATTATCTCCATAAGTGTTTAATAAATTGCCATACAAATGGGCCATGTTTAGTTGATACTTAGCCACGATCCATTCCTCCTTTAATATAGCCTTTTTCCGCTAATTTCTTTCGCAGTTGCAAGACCGCGGTGTAGGTCGCCAGAATATAGACATGTTCCGTAGGCAATTTAAGAATCGCTGAAATTACATGATCCAAATCTTTTATTTCCGTTAATTTATCTGGTGCAATCCCGGCTACTTTCAAACGTAAAGCCATATCTTCGTGACGTTCACCACCGGCAATGACAGCTGGCAAATCCATTTCGGCGAAGGCTTCATGATTTCCGTCCCAAATCCAGCTGACGTCAATGCCATCTGCATAATTCGCATTTAGCAAAGCCACTAAAGAAAAAGGATAGGGGGAGAGACCAATCATATCGATCACTTGGTTCAAGCCCACCGGATTTTTTACTAAAACTAAAGTACATTGCTTGCCTTCGATATTAATCACTTCTTGGCGACCGAAGACTTTTTCGTCGTAAGCTAGTCCAGCCCGGATTTTTTCTGGCGTCACCTGGTAGTATTCCGCCACGCTAGCTGCAGCTAAGGCGTTGTAGACGTTGTACATGCCACCCACTTCGATGCCGTAGTTTTCCCCGTCAATGACAAAGTTTGCAGAAGTGTTATCCATGTGAGTGACTTCTGTCAATTTATAATCTAACTCAGGACGATGGAAACCACAGTTGGGGCAGTAATACTTGCCCAAGTTGGCGTACGTAATCATTTGATAATGTAAAACGTGATGACATTTCGGACACAAGACTCCGTCAGTATTGTAATGAGCCAGTTGTTCTTGATCCGGTAAATGATCAAAGCCATAGTATTTCCGTGGGTTCACCGTTTCCAATGAGTTAAAAATCGGGGAATCACCATTGGCTAAAATCAAGGCTTCGGGCGCTTTGGCCGCACCTTCTACGATCAGACGATAGGTGGTATAGATTTCCCCATACCGATCCATTTGATCCCGGAAAATATTGGTAAAGACCAAAAGTTCCGGCTTGATGTATTCTGTCACTTTGGAAAGACTGGCTTCGTCGATTTCTAAGACGGCGAAGTTTTTTTGATTTTTCTTCGGTTTGGCACCTAAGAAAGTGGAAACAATCCCTTGAACCATATTGGCTCCCGTAGGATTGGTTAAGACTTCATCGTATTGCTGTTTTAAAATATTCACCGTTAAAGCAGTGGTTAAGGTTTTGCCGTTGGTGCCGGTGACCACCACTACTTCATAAAGATCAGAGAAATGATCTAAAACATGGGGATCAATTTTTAAGGCAAGTTTGCCGGGATAACTCGATCCGCCTTTGAAAAAAGTTTTTAAAATCCATTGGGCGCTTTTTCCGGCGGCAATGGCTAGCTGACTACGTAAACTCATGGATTGTGAGCCTCCAATTACAAGATGCGTTTGGCAAAAACTGCGCCAAAGTTCAACTTATCATACCATAGGAACAAAATTGAGGAAAATACCTTTTCTCAAGTCTTAAGAAACCCTAGTGATTGGACAAAAAAAGAACAAGTCAGGTGTGCTGCCTAACTTGTTCTTAAACCTGTTATAAAACTTAAAATTGAACCAATGGGGTGTTTTTAATTGCCTCGATGGTTGGGGTACCTGCTAGTTGCATGGTGATGGCTAATTCTTTGTTTAAATGATCAAAGACGGCTTTAACCCCTTCGGCACCCCCAAGGTTTAATCCGTAAATCACCGGACGACCGATGGCTACTAAATCGGCACCACTGGCTAATGCTTTAAAGACGTGTTCTCCCCGACGAATGCCAGAATCAAAAATAACCGGTACCCGTTTGGCAACAACTTTAGCAATGCCAGGCAAAACATCAAAGGAAGCAGGCCCCCCATCTAATTGACGGCCACCGTGATTGGAAACCCAAATGCCGTCCGCACCAGCTTGAATGGCAGCTTCCGCATCCAATGG